>QHXL01000470.1:3122-3554 GCA_003222935.1 Acidobacteriota bacterium | reverse complement strand
AAACACTGTTTTTAGCGATGGACAGCTTCGGAGTTCGATGAAGTACGTCAAAGAAGCAGGGCTGGTTTCGAGATTCAAAGGCGCCGACATTTTGCACCGCGAAAAACTCGAGGCAGATCTTCATGCTGTTGACAACTATATGCGTGCAAAAGGCTATCTACAGGCACGCCACGGTGAACCTCGTGTTGAAGGTATCGGTCGAAAACGAACGGGCTTTCCTGTCCTGCCGCTACCGTTCTTGTCGTCTACTGACGAAGCATTGCGAATCACGATCCCTATCGTGGAAGGCAGGGTCTACCGACTTGGCGAGTTTAAGATTGAAGGAAACTCGATCTTCTCTGAAGCACAGATCAAAGCGGTTATCGGTCTGAACAAGGGCGATATCGCGAATGGTGAAAAAGTCAGCAAGGGCCTATTCGAACACCTCAAGAA
>QHXL01000470.1:0-3054 GCA_003222935.1 Acidobacteriota bacterium | reverse complement strand
CGTTCAAGGACAATCCCGCAAATCCCAATGAAGGTATCGTCGATTTCGAGGTAACAATCGAAGAAGGAAAACAATTCACACTGCGACGTCTCGAATTCGTCGGCAACACATTCACGCGCGACAACGTGTTACGCCGCGAAGTGTTGATTAACGAAGGCGACATCTATAACGACGGTTATTGGGAGTACTCAGTCGTTAAGCTCAACCAGCTGGGCTATTTCAATCCGATTGATAAAGACAAGGACGTCGATCGCCGAACGAACGACGAAGAGGCTACGGTCGATCTCAACTTGAAAGTAAGTGAGCGTGGTCGACAGCAGATATCGTTTAATGGCGGCATCTCGGGAGTTGGTGGTTCGTTCTTCGGACTCGAATATTCGACGAACAACCTGCTCGGACGTGGTGAGGTTTTGTCGTTCAACGTCGCCGCAGGAAATCGACAACGTTCGTTTCAGTTTTCGTTTACCGAGCCGTACATCAAAGATCGTCCGATAAGCGCTGGCTTCTCGCTCTTTGCTTTTACTCAGAAATTCTTTGGCGAGGGTACTTTCCTCTCACAAAACCAGCAGGCGCAACAGGATTTGATCAATTCTCAGTTCAATCTCACTGAGGTAGATGAGTCAAATCTGTTTACTCGCGACTCTTACGGTGCCTCGATATTCATCAGTGCTCCGCTTTCTGAGTTTTATAAAAAGAGACGGTTTACACAGTTTTCGCGCGTTGGTGGTTCTTATCAACTCTCAATGTCGAGTGTTAAGGACCCGCAGACCAATGCTGATCCGACAACGGGCTTTTTCATTCCCATCATCTACAGCCAGCCGAACATCCTTACCAGCCGCGTCACTTTGACGTTTACCTACGACACGCGTAACGCGAGTATCGACCCGACCAGTGGTCGAGAACTATCGCTCGCGATGGCAGCGGCAGGGATCTTCGGCGATGTACGTACTTATCAGCCGACGCTTTCCTATACCCAGTTCATGCCCGTACGTCGAAAGAAGTCGGCGCATCCTGAGGTTTTTGGATTTCGCATCCTGGCAGGCACAGTCGGCAGTTTTGCCATCACGGATAAGATCAAGAATGCGAACTCCCTTGCGTTTGTAGACGGCGTGCCAATCTTCGAACGCTTCTTCCTCGGCGACGAGTTCACGATTCGCGGTTACAACGTTCGCTCAATTAGTCCTGCAGCTCCGGTTGATACCTACATCACTTCGCAAAACGTAGTGCTAGCCTCGAACCCGGCGGATAAGCCGCAAGTAATCCCTGGATTGCCGGCAAGTTTAGCAAGCCTGGGTACTTTTACCGGATCGTCCGGGTCCAATGTTGCGTCGCTTCCGCGCTCGTATACGTCGATCGGTGGCGACACGCAGTTACTTGGCAACTTCGAGTATCGAATTCCGATTATTGGCGATACGGTGAGTCTCGCGGCGTTTGCTGACATCGGCACTGCGTTCAACTTGAGATCGAATGGCGATCAGCAATTCTCGAGCAACTTTCTGGATGATCAACCGTTCCTGTCGACGGTTGGGGCGGTACCTTGTCCTCGTTTTGCTGGAGGCTTTGCTCCTGTTAGTTTGAGTACGCTTTCGCTGTGTAAGAACCCGCAATTGGCAGCGTCTCCTTTCCTCAGCTTGGTCGCGCGCGACAATAGAATTGTGAGTCAGGCTGAGTTGGAGGCCGCCGGCAGAGGCGATATTAATCCCCTAACGCAGTTGCCCGTTGGTTTTCAACCAGTGTTTCTGAGAGGCCAGGCGCAAACGAACAGCGTGGTGCGACTCTCTCAAAGTCTGTTTTCAAAAATTGGTGACTATCGATCGAGCCTGGGTATGGAAGTGCGCGTTCAGGTACCCATCATCAATGTACCTTTCCGCTTAATCTTTGCGTATAATCCAAATGCTAGGGAAAATCAGTTTATTGATGGTTTCCCCTTTTTCTTCAATGAGAAAAAGACCGTCTTTCGTTTCAGCGTCGGACGAACCTTTTAACCAATTGAGCCAACCTGGGTGAAGAGATTTACAACTAACAAGTTTGTCTGCCACCCCTATTAGTAAGGAGTTTTACAAGAAAGTTATGAAGATAGTTCGCTTTATCGCCGCCGTCGCACTGCTGACGACAGTTGCATTTATTTCCGTTTCAGCACAACAGGCGAAGCCAGGCGCATCAGCCCCGGCGTCGCCAGCCCCCCAAACCAATGTCGCCGTTCCCGATAGCAAGATGGCATTGATTTATTCGGACGCGTTTTTAGATCCGAAGGCCGGTATTGCCAGGTTTACTACGTTGATGGGAACGTTGAACCGAGAATTCCAGCCACGTCAGACCGAGCTTCAGAACTTGCAGACTAAGATCTCGACGCTTACCAAAGAGATTAGCGATACGGCTTCTGTTGCTGATCCAAAAACGATTGCACAAAAAAGAGATCAGCTAGAGCAGGCCCAAACAGACTTCAAGCGTAAGGGTGAAGATGCTCAAGCGGCTTATGAGCGACGCCGCCAGGAGATATTCCAGCCACTTCAGCAGGATATTGGCAAAGCTCTGGAGACTTACGCGAAGGCGCGCGGTATTACGGTCATTGTCGATGGCAGCCAGGTTCCAGTGGTCTATGCCGCTGAGAGTCTTGATATCACGAGGGCATTTATTGCTGAGTTCAACAGCAAGAATCCCGCAACAGCTTCCGTTGCTCAGCCATAACCAGGACGGAGCTTTTGTCGTTTGAAAACTAAGGCCCCGGGTATGGACCGGGGCCTTCAATGGTAAATCAATGAGTAAGCATCTTTTCTTATCGTCAGTTTTGATGGCTCTGGTGGCCGGGGCAGTTTCGGCGCAAAAACCTGCTGCTCCCACGCCGACACCAGTGCCCGCTGCGCCTGCGTCAGCAAATGTAAACATACCGGTAAGTAAGATGGCGGTGATTTACTCTGATATGTTTCTCGATGCCAAGGGTGGGATTCTGAAATTCTCCGCTCTAATCACCAAGCTTAATGGCGAGTTTCAGAAACCAAAAGACGAGATAAATCAAATGCAGCAGCGAGGCCAAGCGCTGGACGCCGAGATTAA
>QHXL01000469.1:2302-5210 GCA_003222935.1 Acidobacteriota bacterium | reverse complement strand
TTGAGGTCATTAGGTTTCCGTTCTTTTATCTAATAGCGATTGCTGGCGACGAAGGTAGCACAAACGATACCGCTTGGACGATTGTGTGAAACGGAATGTCAGATCCAGCTTCTCAGATCTCGTTAACTTCAGGAAACTCTGATTAAGTTTCTTAACCGCGAAGCGGTTGCGTCCCAGAGCCCAGGGTTGCCGCGCTTTGGCGGCTACCCTGGGAATAGATCTACGGGATTCCAACCTCGAAGAGGTGCGCGCAAACACGATAAATCGATCACCTTTTACACGATAACGGGCAGAATATCGTAGTGACTCTGTCACTATTATTCTGCCCGTTAAATTGAGGGGAATGGTTTCTTTTAGTTTAACTGAATATCAGTCGCCTCCGACTTAAACTCCTCAATACCGTTCTTGTCGATCTTCACCATTTTAAGCAACTCGTCCAGGTCGGGCGAGTACCACACTTCACCTGTAACTGTAAGGACTCCTGACACCAACACTTTTGAGGGAATCACGACAACCTCATAGCCCAGAAACTGTTTCCGTGGCAACTCAGCGGATAGCGGGGTAGTCGGCACCGCGGGGAGCTGCCCCTTCGCAAAGCAGTCATCCGGATCGTTAACGCCTGCCGGCGTCGTGTGAGTCCACCATCCAGAAGCCGTTACTTTCCGAACGACAGTAACGGATCGAAAAAGAGTGCCGTCCACGTTACGCTCTGTCTGCAGATAGGTAATAGTGCGCGGAATGTGAGTTGGTTTACTGGTGCGGCGCGCAAAGGCAATACCCGCGGCCAATGTTAGGATTAGCAGCAATGGGACTAGTAGTTTTTTCATTCAGGCTCCTTCAGTCGTTACATGAAACGCCGCAGAATTGAAAGTCGGTAAAAACGTTTGGGTCGCCGTTGCATCGTCCATACTGAACGTGACAACACTTTTTGTCGCCAGCATAGTTTATACACGGGCAGTTACCCATCCACGGACAATTAGGCATGCCGAAATACCAACATCCCACTACCTCAAAACTGCCGCATGGCGGTTGCTGATCGGTAGAACAGTTGCGTTGCGCTATTCCAACCGCGGTTCCCATTGTAAACACAATAGAAAATAGGGCTAGCATTTGCAGCATCATTCTAGTTCTTTTCATTCTTAGTGTCCTCCTTCAGATTTCAAAAAAGCCAGGCTATCGCATAAGTTCTAAGGGGTAATAAGAGCAAGTTTCGCTAGCACAAAATCCGCGATCCGCCCATATCCGGGAACGAGCCAGTGGGTTTCATCTGGATTACAAAGCTCGCTATTTGTACACAAGAGGCCGGTGTCCTCAGCCGTATCGAAAAGATAGTCCGCGTGTGAAGCGAAATCCGATCTCAAACCCTCTCTTAACGTTTCCATCGAGGTTCGGAAATCTGCCCGATTCTGACCGGCTGGCGTTGGCGGTCCCGAGGTATCCGCAACCCCTCTGTCGAATGGCGGCATGCAGACGGTAATGATGTCTGCCCCGACTAATGCGGCCCGTGCTCTCCTATCGTCCAGCCCCTCCCAATTTCCGGCGATCGCGTTGGCAACGTCGGCGTCACCATTCTGAAAAACGTTATTACCGCCGCCGCTGTAGATATATAAGACCTTCGCTCCCTCTACGATCAGCGGATCGAGAACTGCATCAGCGGTCGCGTTAATGCCGCCGGTGACGGCACTCGACACGCCGCCGTTCGTCATATCCACTGCGATAACCAAGTCCGCCAGCTTCGTAACCATCTGTTCGGGGTAGCCCTCATGCCCCGAAGGTGTCCCGACGCCTACAGTCGTAGAATCGCCAGACACTAAAAGCAAATAATCTTGAAGCCATTCCAGGCTACCAGGCGGCGGCGTTTCGCCACCCCCGCCACCGCCGCCAGTTCCGGCTGCACAACCCATGGCAAAGAATGCGTTGATCACTTATCTGACTCCAGTCCTCATTTCCATGAGGTCCCCAATGGTCTCCTTGGCCGCTTCGGGATCCAGGGCCTTAAGCTCTCTGATCTTTTCAGTGACCGTGTCCGTATTTGCTTTGTAAATCTCTGAACCGACCCCCGCTTCGTCAGCGGCTTTTGATAGGTCCATGATCTCGGCTTTAAGTTGTTCTACAGTCAGCATGTGCTCTCCTTATTTATCCACGACAGCTAAGCCCTTCGGTTCAATGAACGTATCGTCTTCATTCGATAATGCAGCCTTAATAAACAGGTCGCCGTTGTGAGTGCCGGCAAAAGTGTTGATTGTCATCTCCACGCCGGCTCGATTCCGGACCAGGCTGACCGTTCCCGAAACACGTTTGAGGCGAGTCTTGTCGCCAGCCGCATAACCGATTCCCGAGTCAGAAGCCGAAGGGAGTACCCAGAAGGTCCCGGTGTTAGTGAACGCCCCGAAATCGATGGTGGCGTAATTGCCAACATCGTCGGCGTCCATCAGTCCGAAAGCGAGACTTACGCCTGAGCCGAACTCAGCTTCTACATAACCGTCTTCGCCGGCAGGCAGCTTCTGTTGAAATTGGCAGTGGTGATTCCACCCCGTCACCAGATTGATCGCATTCCATGTTCCCGTAGGCGACTCATCCATATTCACGAGGTCTACTGGGACGAGATCAACTTCGCTAGGCTCGCCAGCGCCAATATTATTTTCCACGGGCTGATCCGTTAGGTTCGCTGCCAGGTGCCCTGCTAAATCTTTTATTGGATTTGCTCCGGCCGTGTAATCGAAATCTATCGGGTCGCCGTTTTCGTATGGAGTATCAACAGTTAGTCTCAGAACTGGACCTGTGATGTTGCTGGCCGTGCCCGTTCTGCCACCTGAGAAGTTAAAGTCGACGGCTGGGTCAGGCTCGCTGGTGTCGTCGAGGGTTTTGTTGAAGGTGACGATCAGTTCATCGGGTGCGTCATCCTCTA
>QHXL01000469.1:0-2290 GCA_003222935.1 Acidobacteriota bacterium | reverse complement strand
CCTTCTCCTGCTTGATGTTCACCCAATAATCGGTGCCGTCGTAGTAGAACAAGAGCAGGTTGACGACATCGTCGGTGGGGTCGAAATCATTGGATCCATCGATGACCTTGATGCCGTCGAAGCTGACGTCATGGGAGCCATCACCAGTTAACCTCAAACTTGTGACCGCACCCGGAATCGCGTCCGCACTATCGACGTCGAACGTGACGTTCGCAGTCATTGTGTGGTTGCCCACTTTCGTGAAGGGGGCGGAAAACGGAATGCTGTTGGTGTAGGCAACGCTTTGTGAGAGTTGCTTCAGCACATTCAAGACGGTCACTTTCTTAGTGACCCCGTCGACCACGACTGCAAATAAATCATCGATATCCGGTGCAGCCGACTCGGCGAGCTCCGATATTTTTGTTCCCATAACGTCCTTCCTTTAATCAAGCAACAAATCGCCACCATCCTCTAACAAAAGAGAACCGCCGTCTTCTAATAACAGCCCACCACCCAATGAAGCCCACGGTCCAATATCCGCAAGCGACTCTGGCTCCTGCCAGTCGTAAACCTTAAAGCGGAAAGAAAACTCAAACAGATTGGTTTTAATCGGCTTCCTTCTAAGCGATGAGTCCCGGTAGCCGTTTACGAGCTCGCCCGTCGCCATGTCTTCGACCCAAAAAGGAATCGAATAGCGATGGAAGATCAAAAAGCTGCGCACTTCGGCGTAGCTCTCAAACATTCGTGAAGTAAAAACATAGGGCCAACTTGCCGTAATCTGTGGCGACTCCCGAAACCTCGGCGGCCCAAGTTCAGGCACTGAAATCTCGGGTGGTGTGTCGTCAAGGTCCGACTCAACTTGCCAGTTACCCAGCACCGGGAAGGTCGCCTCCACGCTCAAATTAAAAGTCAAAGTGTCGACGTCGTCTTCAGCCGTAATAGTCACCATTTGCGTGCGATTCAACGGCGTCAGCACTGTCGACGCACCAGTTGCGTCGCTCAACGATCCCGATGAAGTACTCCAATTAACAGTTCCCGTCGCGCCGGAGGCTGAAAACTCAGGCAGGAAAGTTTCAGCGTAACGATAGGGGGAATCTGGTGGTGTAATCGTCAGCATGATTTAGTGCGCCTGGTAAGCAGAATGGTCAGTGTCCCGATAGCTGTCTCGCGACGTCAGCTGCATCGAGAAGGTTCTTTCACCACGTCGAGCGTGCGTTGTTTCTTTAGTGACTTTGCAGAGCGGAGTTTGCAGCCCCACCATGTAGTGATCTGCAATCTCGGCGTAATCAGCTTTAGCTAAATGAAACGAATCCATTTGTCCCTTAACTTCGAAGCGCAACGGATAAATCGGGTCTTCGGTTTGGTCACGTTCGGCGTTGATCATCGTGAGGTTGCGCGCGGTGTACCACGCGATTCTCTCGGCTTCCGACTGCGTCATCGGGCCACCCCCGAGATCAACTGTCAGTTGGTTCAGAATGCCGCCGTGTGCGTCGCGCAAAGTAGCCAGGTCAACTTCTGCCTTGCCGGGCCGGTAGAGCAACTGACCACTGCCAGAATCAACATCTTCAACATCGCGGAAGAGAAACAGAAAGTAGTTGTAGAGATTGTCTGGATCTGGGGGAGTGAGCGTGATTCCTTTCTTCAAAACGTTATAAGAATTGAAGGTGTGAACCGGGCCGCGATCGGGGTTAGGCAGTATTTGTATGCCACCGTTTACGTCTTGCCACATCACGCCTGGCGAACGATCGATCACGGTTTGAAACGCAGCTGCAAATCCAAAGCTGCCAGGAAAAACCACATTCGCTCGATGCCGTGGAAGAGTAACAATTCCACCCTCACCATCGCGATCCCAATTGATCAGGAAATCGCAGCGCGCTTCATAGTTAATCCAGCTCTGGGCCCAACGTTGAAAACGTGAAAGCGGTAACTTCCCGACTTCGCGCAGGGTGTCCATTCCGACCCAGGCATTGTTAGCAGTGCACGCCGGTGTAGTTTCCTCGAGGAAGCCGTCAACGAGGTCGTATTGCATGACTCGCAAGCCGCGCATGAAAACCTCAGATCCGTCGGGCAATTCGGTTGCCGAGGGCGAAAGCGATTCCGGCAAATTAACTTCCAGATAACACTTCCCTGAAAAGCAAAAATCCACTGAAGGGAAAAACTCGGGCCGTCCTTGTTCGGGATCGTCGTATCCGGTTGAGCGGGTTCCCGGATGAAAGCGCCACTGCCGATCGCCGCCTTCAATCTCATTCAAAAGAGTGCCGTTGTAGTGATACTCGTTGATGCCATCGCAGCCGTAGCGGCCGCCGGCACA
>QHXL01000468.1 GCA_003222935.1 Acidobacteriota bacterium | reverse complement strand
ACATTCCGATGAATCGCATTATTGTGATCATTGGCTTCGTCCTTGGAGGTCTCCTGGCTGTGGGATTGGTCATGATGGGAGCACAACTCTTCATGCCCGCACAGATCGAACCACAGCTGCCGGGGACTGCTGCACTAGGACCAATTGTCACATTTGGCAGATGGGGAATGATTTTAGCGTTACTAGGAATGTTCTTCGCTTTTGGTGGCGCGGCAATCGAAAACGCGCTTTCCGGCGCTTACAATTTGGCGCAGTTTTTCGGGTGGCCGTGGGGAAAGTACAGGGCGCCCAAAACCGCCTCGCGATTTAATCTCACGTGGATTGTCATCTTTATTCTCGCGACCGTAATCATCATTACCGGAGTCGATCCGGTTCAAGTCGTGGAATACTCGCTCATCGCGGCAGTCGTTATTCTTCCGTTTACTTATCTACCAACTTTGCTGGCAGCGCGTGATAAGAATTACATGGGCAGCCATGTTAATGGTTGGTTCGCCAACGTTTTGGGGTGGTTTTTCTTCATCATAATTACGCTTGCTGCGCTTGGTGCGATTCCGCTTCTTATTATCACGCATGGAGGTGAGGGGTGAATCAGGACTATCTGGACATGGCGCGACAGGTCCTGGATAGACTGGTCGTGGATTGTAACAACGTCCCGTGCGGGCGAGTTGACGATTTGGCTATCGAAGGAAATCCAGGAACGGAATTGAAAATCAGCGGCATTTTGATCGGCGTTGGCCCAGCGTCAAATCGCCTTCCCGAACTCGCACGCGTCATCGTTCAGAAAGTGTTTGGTAAGCGCCGAGTCACGGTTCCATGGTCTGAAGTAACGGTTATTACGGATCATATAAAGTTGAAGTCGAAAGCAAGCGATCTAGGCCTGGACGAAACGCGCAGTGTTGCATTCAAAATTATTAGCAGCTTACCAGGCGCATGGAAAAAATAACTGACATCCTTGGGGCTCAAGTGTTCAGCGAAGACGGCCAATATCTGGGCCGCGTCTTTGACCTGAGAAGTCAGGGCGAACCGGAACACGGCTCCAACACGGAAGAAAGAGTTGTAACCGAAGTCCTCTATGGCAAAACAAGTCTGTGGGAACGATTGACGCTCAGGAAAACTGTTGTGCAAAGACTTGCATGGGAGTCTGTAAAAACTCTCGATCACAAAAGTCTTTTCGTAAATATGAATCGCTCGACTGGTTAGGTCTCTTCAGATCAGGGTCGATTCGAATTACCGGTTTTCATCCCACCACTTGATGAGCCATTTAGTGCCTTCGCCAACTCCAGGTGTTCTTTCAAAGTTGGCAATGTTTTATTAGCGAATCCCTTGATGTCCTTATCAGTTCCTTTGCTGCTTTGTTTTTCAAACGCTGCAACATCTTTCATGTGGTCGCTCAACATTGATTTAGAGTACATCCGGTCGAACTCAGCACCAGAAAAATTCGACATCCTGGTTACTTCTTTACGATGCTTCTCATCAAGTTCGGTAGGAAGCGTGATGCCTTTGGTTGAAGCTAACTGCATTAGTTCGGTGTTCGCAGCTGAATGATCATCGACCATTCGTTGACCAAACTCTTTCACCGCGGCGCTTGAACCTTTCTGGGTTGCCAGCCGACCAAGTTCAACCTCCATCAGCCCACCCATTGCAGCTTCCATAATAAACTTGCTGTCTGCCGCGCTTAGGTTTGTCATAGCTGCCCGTTCGCCGACGGCGTTCGGATTCTTGCTGGAATTCTGATTGTCTGAATTGTTCTTATTCCCAGTTTGTGTGTTGCTGCTCTGTTGATTGGAATTCTGGCTTCCTGAAATGCTAGTTCCAGCAAAGGCCACGACCACACAGCACAGCAAGAGTAGTGCGAGAGCCCAAATGTGTGCTGATTTGATTAGTTGTTCGTTAGACATCGTTCCTCCTTGTTCTTTTGATTGCGTTCGTTAGGGTTCACTCATTCACTGTTACTACTGCTCTCTTCACACAGTTTGTGGAAGATTAGACGCAACTCTTGGGATCACTTCGTACAGAGTTAATAGGGGAAGTAAAAAAGTTAGCAGGTCGCGGCTTGCAGATCGGTGCGCTAACGTACCTGAGTCTGACGTCACTCAATGTTGGTTCGCGATGATGACCTGCGTACCAAAGCCTTTTCTAAAATCTACCGACGTAACTACGGTTCTGATCGGTTGCGTACGGACTCACCAACGGTCGTAAGCTATAAGACGAGAACTCCCTGAGTTAATCTCGTTATTTAGTAAGACTGTACCCCGTCTTTTCGTAGGGTTTTCTCTCCAGCTTTGATATTCGGTAATGCCTGTGCTGATACTCCATACTGAACCATGATTTCAACCCAGACGAATCCTCGCTCCACGCAAAATTTTAGCCCTCCATTTTCGAGTGTAAGTTTATCGGCGATTGTGATTAGGAAGTCTGCTGACGATTCCAAAACACAATCCTCAAAACTCTCACAGAATAAGTATGTAGTGTATTGCGCGATCGATCGGGCGCCGCGGACAACGGTGGCACTCCCGAGCTTCATCGAAATACTTTAAAGCTGAAATGAGATTAGTTGAAACGACCTCGTAAAAGGGGACTTGGTTGGCACCTATTTGCCTCAATGTGATAAATCGCTGTGACTCTCACTCTGTCTCGTTATTTCTTAATGCTGCCCGCTCGTTGAGAGCAGTTAGCCACGATGGTGACCACGACGACGTGCTCTGACTCCCTTTCAACTGATCGTCCTGCGATTCATCTGCCTTTGGCAACAGCCCATTAACCGTTGCTAACAGGTCAGTGGTTGTTTGCGGAAACAGAAAATCCAGAGCCACCGCAGCTTTCGCCTGAATAGAAATAATCAGTTCTGCTTGTCCGCGCTTACAGGCTCCGATAATTTGACGTGCTGCACGCTCAGCGCTGATTGACGTAAAGGGTAATGCATCGCTAATGCTAAACCAGGCATATTCAGCTCGATGGTTTCCTTTGAAGTTGGCATTGCGTGGGCTGCCTGTTCGCATCAACCCGGGGCAAACAGTGGTAACTGAAATTCCGTCTTTCGCAAGTTCAGAGCGCAATCCTTTCGACAATCCAACTAAGGCAAATTTGCTGGCACTGTACGGCACCAAATGAGGAACACTAATCTTGCCACCGATAGAAGAAATATTAACGATGCGCCCAGTCTTTCGTCGACGCATCTCGGGCAAGACTGCCAAAGTCGTGTTTAGTGGTCCCCAGAAATGCGTATTCATGGCTCGACGAAAGTCTTCCTGAGTCATCGTCTCCAGTGGTCCCACCTGAATGATCCCTGCGTTATTCACCAATACATCGATCGCGCCGAAATGATTGCGAACTGCCTCAACCATCCCAATCACTTCAGAGTTGTTGGTTACGTCACACTTAAACGCAAAAACACTCGCGCCTCGATTCTCTAAATCAACTTGAGCGCGTTCAAGTTCTTCTTCGTCTCTGGCACAGATTCCAATTTTGGCGCCTCGAAGCGCAAACTCTCTCGCCAGCACTAGTCCCAGTCCGCGGGATCCACCGGTGATCAGTACCACACGGTCTTTCAACTCATATTTTGAGATCTTTCGCGTCAAGAATTTTGCGGCGACTAGAACGCCAGCGGCTCCTGCTATTTTTAGAACGTCATTTACTTTCATCGCTTAAAGGAAACCCGACTTCGTCCTTTTCTTTGAGTTGACTGGGATGAAAGCAAGGTAGGTGCCGGGACAAATGCATTGGCTACGGTGACTTTGAATTACGCCGGAATCACCCTGGATGAATTTAGATCTGAAATCCGTTTCAAGGGTCTCATTTGATGCGGTCTGTCCTGGTGTAACTAACTAATACAAATGAGCTCGGAGTCCGTCCTTTTTTCGAGACAACATTTCATATTACGTCGAGTGCCTGCTGGGCCGTGATGAGGCGGTGGCGCTCGACGCGTTCTCTTTGCTCTTCGGCTCGTTTGATCAAACGGTCGTAGTTCATAACCTTCAAAGAAGGTGATTGTTCAGATACAGCGATTAAAGCTTTCCAAAGCGAACGTTTGCCTTCGATCCCAAGAGAAAGCACCTCCAAAGATTCGAACAACCTAAGTGCTCCGCCTGCAGGATCATCGACGCGCAACTTTAATTCGGTAAATTTTCCGGTCAACCAGGCGGAAGCCTTGCGCGTTCGGCTCTCATCGATGTTTAGAGACTTCATTAAGTTCTCCAGTTCAGCGCGATCTGCGGCAATGTCGCCGCGAAGATCAGAAAAGAAGCGCGTCAGTTGACCATCGAATTCGCTCGCCTCCAAATGTTCCAACAGTTCGATCGCGGCGACTGACCCAGCCAAGTGATCGTTCAGGTAAGTCGATAAGTGTTCGTTTGCCATATGGTTCTCCCCCATTATCACTCCGCATGCAATTATGGTGTTTCTAGTTTCCCCGCGAGGTCCGATGTCTTTGAAATTTCTTCCCCGCTAAGACTTGGATTAAATATCAATCCATCTGATGGGTGAGCCAGCTACGTCTCTAACGGTTGTGCCAGACAGAATTCCCGGATTATGAGTAACGTGAATCGTGACAGTAATGTAGGCAATAATGCCAACATTCAGAAAGAGAAGAAGATGAAAATAAGTATCGGTTCAAAAACTTTCGATGCAACTCTTTTTGACAATGAGACCGCTGCGGCCTTCAAAGCGCTACTGCCATTGACGGTTGATATGGAAGAGTTAAACGGTAACGAGAAAAAATATGACTTCTCGAAGTCGTTACCCACTAATTCTTTCAAGCCCAACACAATCAACAGCGGTGACCTAATGATTTGGGGAGATAGGACCTTGGTGCTTTTCTACAAGACATTTCCGACGCAGTACAGTTACACAAGGCTAGGACGAATCGAAGATCCGTCCGGACTCGAAGCTGCCGTGGGCTCCGGAAATGTTGAA
>QHXL01000467.1:965-3980 GCA_003222935.1 Acidobacteriota bacterium | reverse complement strand
TCGCACCAGCTCGGTAAGTTTCTTTTTCGTCAGCGGTTCGATGTAGTAGTTGACTTTCGAAAAGTCGACTCCCTTCTCGCGCAGAAACTTATCCATTTCACGACACTTGGTGCAGGTTGGTTTTTCGTAAACGGTGATGTTGTGGGTCATTGATGTTTGTGCTTAGTACTTTGTGCTTTGTACTTTGTTCGCTTTTCTCGCATAACGAACAAAGCTCCAAGTACAAAAATCCAAGATCGCCCTTCGCGGATAACAGCTGTTCCTGGAAAGCTGTTTGGTAGCCACTTGCACTCCTCACGTCGGGCTCGGAGAGCGGCGTAATCCTATTGCGTGGGATTGGGGAAGGCAAGCCTGTCAGATTTCAGATTTCAGATTCTTGAGTCTCTTATCGCTTCTGAAACTCGAGGTATCCAATCTGAAATCTGCAATCTTAAATCTTCAATCTTGCTATTGGTTGGAACATATCACCGATCACCGGGGTCTAACTTAGCGACTGATTTCCGCGACCCCGCATGGCACCGGCGAATAGCGGACTTCCGAAACTTTTGATTGGGGACAAGCGAGTTGCCGTAAGTCACCTGAGAAAAGAGTTCTGAGGTTCGCCGAACAAAACTCGACCGGAGGACATGCATGTTTAATAACCTGATCGAATCAAGCTCTCACGCAAAAGAGTTCAAACGCCGCGGATCTTTTCTTCTCTTCACTACCGCTACTTACCTTGTGCTGTTTATCGTTACCGGCGTCGTGAGTATCTACGCGTACGACGCGCATTTGGAGGAGCAGAACTTAGAGATCGTTGTTCTTCTGCCTCCACAAGAAATCGTGCCGGATGCACCGCCTGATACCACGACTCCGGCGTCCAGGGACAGACAACATCAAGACGACGCGAACATTCCTCAGCGAGAGATCGCGATGCTTGGCATTAATCACCCCGACGTTGTTCCCGAAAGAATCTCTGCAACCCCCTCGAAAAACCTACCGCTTCCAGAGGGCGGCATAGTTCATATAGGAGGCCCTGATCGCACTGTCGTTGGAACTCCGGGCGGACCGGGTGCTATTTCGGGAGGTCGTCAAATCTCAACGTCTCCGCGCGTTGTTATCGACGATGAACCGCCACCCGTACCAGAGTCCAAACCTGTAGTGCCTGCAATCGTGAGGCGCTCGGTGATACTAAATAGTGAGGCCATCTATCTGCCAAAACCCTCGTACCCGGCGCTTGCAAGGAACATCAGACTTCAGGGGACAGTCGCCGTGCAGGTCTTGATCGATGAAAGTGGAAAAGTAATTTCCGCGAAGGCAGTCTCGGGCCACCCGATGTTAGTTGCTGAGGCCCAGCGTGCAGCTAGTCAGGCGAGATTTTCCCCCACGAAGATTAATGGGCAGCCGGTAAAGATCTCCGGAGTGATTAGCTATAACTTCGTGATGCAGAATTAACGATACGAATTTAGCTTGTCGCTGAAATTCGAAACTGGTGCGTGCGTCTGGATCAGTTGAGCACGACAGCGACAAGCTAAAGAGCTTTTGCAAAAGTCAGTTTCTGAATTACAAAGTACATATTAGCCAATTTTCAGGTTGGGAGGTGGACCCTGTCCCCGCCGTCTCGCTTGATCTCGTTGGATTCTTTAGTAAATCTCAGCGGGGACAGGGTCCACCTTCCCAACCTGAAAATATTCTAAAGTTCCTTCACTGCTCGGAGTCATAATTTTGCAAGAGCTGGGAGCGCAGGCGTCCCCGCCTGTTACGTCACACTCAAGCTTGATCGCACCAGAAGCGACGCGGGCAGGCGGGGACGCCTGCGGCTAGGAGATTGCTTGCCTGATTATTCCGCTGCCAGTGCCAGACATTACTTCTTTGCCGTGTTGATTGGTGCACTTCCAGTCAGAAGTTACAGACACAAATCCGTCGCCAGGTTCAGTTGAGGTCAACGTAACCAAACACTCGATCGTATCTCCGACAAACACCGGACGATGAAATCGAAACACCATCTCACGCGCAATTAGATTCAGGTCACCACCAATCTTCGTCGGCAGCGTGGCTGTCAGTAACCCGTGGGCCATTACGCGGCCATTGGCATCTGGAACCAGGTGATGCTCGCCTTCGTCGCCTGACAACGTTGCAAACAAGGCAATGTCTTCCGCTGTAAAGGTCCTACTCCAGGAGCGCGTGTCGCCAACATTCATAACCATTATTCCTTCAACAGCAGCTTTACTACCTTTGTTCTAGCGACAACGAAAAGCTCGTTCCGATCGTTGAAGATCATCCCTGAAGCATGTCCGCCATCAGGCTTGAACAACTGCAGGTACCGACCGTCGGTATCAAACACCTGCACACCTTTCATGTCGCTGACATACACCTTGCCGTGACCGTCCACGGCGATCGCCTGCGGCGCCCGAAACTGACCCGGCTTATCACCATCGCCACCAAACTTATTGAGATACTTTCCGTCAGGACTAAACTTGAAGACCGCATCGTTGAAAGTTCCAAGCGCATAAATATTGCCGGCACCATCGATGGCCACTCGCATGTCGAGTTCTGATCGGTCTGTAACTGAGCTGATCGCTTTTTGGATAGTTTTCACAACCTTGCCGCTCGCATCCAGCCTCACTAAATCATCGCCGTTTCTCGTCCACGCACAGACAAACCCACCATCCGCGGCTGAACTGATATCGTCAATACCCCAGCCATCACCAACCTTAATCTCACCCAGCGAGTTGCCTGTCAGACCTTCAAACCTGGCGATCTTGCCGCTTTGCACCACATACACCACTCCCTTTCGATCGGCTGCCAATCCGCGCAGAGGCATTTTCGGATTGGCTGTCCACTGGGTAATGAACTTTCCACTTGAATCAAAAACCTGGATGCGACCGCCTGAGTATTCTCCAACGTAAATGTTTCCCTGGCCGTCAAGGGCAATACTGCGAGCGTCAGTAAACATGCCTGGGCCAATCCCCTCTGTGCCGAACTTTAGTTGGGTTGTCGCAAATTCATCGGTACGGATTCCGCCACGTGGTGTTT
>QHXL01000467.1:0-830 GCA_003222935.1 Acidobacteriota bacterium | reverse complement strand
GAAGCTACGTGGGAGCGAGTCGAGCTTCACCTGCACAATGTGCGCTGGCCGGCCCATCGAAGGCTCTGCCAGGGCGCTGTTACAGTATTTACATCTGACCGTATGTTGGCCGAGCGGATCGGTGCTGAACTCAACCGGCGCCCCGCATTTAGGGCAATCAAAAGTACGTGGCACTTTTCCTTAACTCTCCTAAAATTGGGAATAGAAATCTTTCGAAGTAAAGCGTTTGAACCCGACCTTTGTTAGTTTAGCTAGCTGTCTAAACAATTCTTCATCGGGAGTTGAAAAATTGAAACACGACTTTCCCTGCATTCGCTTTTTCAACTCGGGAGAAATCTTTTCACGCACTTCAGCACACGCATACACCGGCATCAAATGATAACTGACGTAGCCTTTGCCAATCTTAACCCCCGCAAAATAGACCCGCTTCTTGTTTTTCATGACATGAGTAGTCTCGAGTGCATAATAAGTAGGCGTGTTGGCTACAACTACGAGTTTCGACTCAAACTTCTGAAGGATCTCCTTCAGTTTGGCGAAAGTCGTTTCGAACTCTTTTTGTTTAGGCATGCTTATAACGATCGGACCAAAGCGGAACATGCTGCTGGGACCGCAGGCGTCCCCGCCTGCTGGTTTCGGAATTAGTACGATCGCGCCCCGGTAGCGTCCCCAGAATGTACCTGTAGTCATGCGGTCGTGTGAAGTAGTTTAAGTTGGCTCGCGCTATAGGCTATCCTCTGGGCTCTCTATTCTAGTGAGGTACTAACATGAACCTGATAAAACTCGCTCTTGTCAGCGACTTTATTATGTGCAACATTTATCGTAGCCCACCC
>QHXL01000487.1 GCA_003222935.1 Acidobacteriota bacterium | reverse complement strand
GCACTTCGGCAACTCTGCTGTGGTTGACGATCTTTCTCTTGAGATCAACGACGGAGAGTTTGTTGTTCTGCTTGGGCCATCTGGTTGCGGCAAGACAACCACCTTGCGCATGCTCGCAGGACTCGAACACGCCACATCCGGCGACATTCTCATCAATAATCAACGCATCAACGATGTACCTACTCAACATCGTGACCTGGCGATGGTCTTTCAGAGCTATGCACTCTACCCACACATGACGATCGCCGAGAATATCGCTTACCCATTGCGAGTTCGGAAGATCGATAAGGCGGAGCGTGAGAAACGAGTTAAAAAAGTTGCGACGCTGCTGGAAATCGAACCTCTACTCGATCGAAAGCCGCGGCAGCTCTCAGGCGGTGAACGACAACGTGTTGCACTCGCGCGGGCAATCGTACGTGAACCCCGTGCCTACTTGATGGATGAACCACTTTCAAATCTCGACGCACGTCTGCGCGTGCAGATGCGCGGCGAGTTAAAGAGACTACAACACCAACTTGGCACAACCACGATCTATGTAACGCACGATCAAGCAGAAGCAATGACACTCGCACATCGCGTGGCTGTGATGCGCAAAGGAAAACTCCAACAGTTCGATACGCCGATGAATATTTACGAGAAACCGGCGAATCGTTTCGTTGCTGAATTTGTCGGCAGTCCGAGTATGAACTTTGTTGACGGGGAAATTGATTTTGCCCAACAACGATTCGTGGGCCGTGAACTTTCGATGGCGCTTGCGGAATCGCAGCTGACTAGCCTGGGCAAGCACGAGACAAAGTCGGTATTGCTCGGCGTTCGGCCTGAACACATACAGATTCATTCAGATGAGACACAGAATTCGATAGCTGCGAAGGTCTACGTCACAGAGTTGATGGGAAATGAAACATTCGTTTTCCTCAACGTTGGAAAGAACAGACTGATTGCCCGTGCCCCAGCAGAGTTTCGCGCAGAGCTGGAAAGTAAAGTCTGGCTCACTCTGAATACAGACAAACTTCATTTTTTTCAAAGTGATACTGAAATCAGGATCAGCTGAGAGTTCAAAGTTAACGTTCAAATAGTACAAGTAAGGAAGGGCGGTTTACCCCCGCTGACTCTCATCATCTGAGATCCAGCTATCTAACCAGCGAGGGTAAACCGCCCTTCCTTACTTGTACTATTCCTTGCTTGTTCTGTTTTCGTTACTTAGCTAACTCGCGGTCTTGGCTGCTGTGTCACTATCTGTTTTCTTGTTCGGTTGTGCCGTGATTCTCAGATACGGCTTGGGAGCTTTCCAACCATTCGGGAACTTCTCTTTCGCCGCTTCATCTGATAACGACGGCACGATGATTACGTCGTCGCCATCTTTCCAGTTCACCGGAGTCGCCACGCTGTACTTCGCAGTCAACTGAAGCGAATCGATCACACGAAGAATTTCGTCGAAGTTACGACCGGTGCTCGCGGGATAAGTAATTGAAAGTTTGATCTTCTTATCTGGCCCAATCACAAAAACCGAGCGCACGGTGAATACGTCGCTGATCTCGGGATGGATCATGTCGTAGAGTTCGGCTACCTTGTGATCCGGATCCGCAATAATTGGGAAGTTCAAAGCTGAGCCTTGAGTCTCCTTGATGTCTTCAGCCCAACGTTTGTGAGACTCAGTTTGGTCGACACTTAGGCCAATTACTTTCACGCCTCGTTCGTCGAATTCCGGCTTGCACTTGGCAACATAGCCAAGCTCAGTAGTACACACGGGGGTAAAATCTTTCGGGTGCGAAAAAAGCACAGCCCAGCTGTCGCCAAGCCACTCGTGAAAGTCGATCGGACCTTCAGTAGTTTCTGCTGTGAAGTTGGGAGCGATATCGCCTAATCGTAAGGCCATTTTTGGTCTCCTTTTCTCTCGGAAAACTAATCCCGACCATACGGACCGGGATAAGGGTGTTAATTAAGTTGTTCGTAGGAATCCACCCACGCTTTTACAACTACGCGCGGGTGAAGTCAAACCAGCAGACTTGGACTCTGGACTTGGGACTTTGTTTGTCCGTGCTATCCTAATTGAGGGTTAATAAAAATGAAACTTGCACTCAATGGCGCTACAACTATGCGAGCCGATCTCACCACCGATCTGCGCGCTGCCGAAGAAGCCGGGTTCGACTACCTTGAAATTTGGGCCTCCAAACTTCGCGAATTCTTGAAATCAAACTCGGTCAGCAATTTAAAAGAGTTATTCGCCCGTCATAACCTCCAACCGCTCAGCATCAACTCGATCGAACATATTACTTTTCGTAGCGCGGAAGACTATGAGGCGATTAAGAATCAGTGCCGCGAGTTGAGCGAGATCGCCTCAGCCATTGGCTGCCCGTCTATTGTCGTTGTGCCTGGACGCATTCCGGCAAATGGCGCAACCAGGACCGAAGTGATTGACGAATCTGTTCGCGTGCTAAACGAACTCTGCGACATCGCGGCTCAACACGATGTGAGCCTCGCATTCGAGTTCCTGGGTCAAACTGATTGTACCGTTCAGACTTTGGACCTTGCAGACGAAATTGTCCGATCAACTAACCGCCGCAATCTCGGGTTAGTGATCGACAGTTTTCATTTCTACGCCGGTGGTTCAACTATCGAAATGATCGAAGCCCTCGATCCGAGTTTACTCACCGTCTTCCATATCAATGATTCCGAAGACCGTCCGCTGGACGAATTAGATGACAGCCATCGACTACTCCCGGGGCTCGGCATACTTCCGCTACGACAAATCATCCAGGCATTCAATCGGATCGGGTACGATCGCGTAGCGAGTGTGGAAATCTTTCGTCCCGAATATTGGGAAATGGATCCGATTGCTTTGGCACGCGACGCCCATGCGGCAACCAAATCTGTCTTATCAGAAGCTTCGCAAAGCATATCTGCATAGAACAAACACATGACTAAGATTAGGGTGGGAATAATAGGCGCCGGTTTCATCGCCGGCGTTCACGCGAGCGTCTTGGCGAGCGACGATCGGGTTGAACTTGTCGCAGTCCATGACGTCGTCAACGAGTGTGCTGAACGCCTCGCGCGAACCTGCAACGCGAGAACGGCGCA
>QHXL01000486.1 GCA_003222935.1 Acidobacteriota bacterium | reverse complement strand
GGGAACATCGGATGGAGAACAAGGCGTCGCGTTAGCGACGCGTGAATCACGCTGATATTCAGCTGTCGCTAATGCGACAGGATCAATTTGTGCAACAGTTTCCCGGCGTTTAAACACCGGGCTAAATTCATGTGACGCTACGCGTCAAGAAACAAAATGAATCAGGGCCCGCGAAGCAATCAAAAGTAAAGCGCGTTTGAAAGAGACTGATGACTGAATCACGGGCGACCAGCAGAATCGCTGTAGCAATCGATTTGGCATCAGCAAAATCAATTTTAGTACTGAATTGAAGAATGCGTTTACACTAACAGTGAATCAGTCGCTTTTGTCCGGAGATGATATTGGTCTTCGGAGAACTTTTGCGCCGGCAGTCGCCGACGTACAAAGGTCTCGCTCTCGAAGATTCTTATTTGTTCGCAGCCTGAAAACCGAACCGAAAGGTCCCAGTAAAAGATGACAAAATTCAACTGGCTTTTAGACGGAAGCATCGTAGGCGTCTACTTGGTTGCAACCATGGCAGCCGGACTCATGGTGCGGAAGTACGTTGGTAAAGTTGAGCATTTTCTGGTGGCTGGTCGCGAGATGGACGTATATCTCGGGATTGCGTCTCTCGCCGCTACAGAGTTTGGCATCGTCACTTGCATGTACACAGCGCAAAACGGCTATGAGAAAGGTTTTGCCGGCGCCACACCCGGTATTCTGATGGCCATCGCGATGTTAGTCGTCGGACTTACCGGATTTGTTATCAAGCCTCTACGCGATTCAGGCGTGATGACCATCCCTGAATTGTTTGAGAAAAAATTTGGGCCACGAATTCGTTGGGCCGCAGGAGTGGTGATTGTTCTCGGCGGACTTCTCAACATGGGGGTCTTTCTTCGTACTGGCGGTGAGTTCCTCGTCCTCGTCTCCGGACTCGACGTGAAGTACCTCGAAATCATGATGACGGCACTGCTGGTGGGCGTGGCCGTCTACACAATTCTTGGTGGGATGTTGTCAGTGCTGGTAACTGACTACATGCAGTTCATCGTGATGAGTGCGGGATTGATCGTCGTAACGATACTTATTCTGATGAACGTTGGCTGGGAAAGTCTGGTTACAACTGTTGATACTCACTACGGCGCCGGCGGATTTAATCCCTTCGTTAATCCAACGATGGGATGGTCCTACGTCGTGTTCAATCTAATGTTGAATACCGCCGCCGTACTGACCTGGCAAACAACGATTGCCCGAGTACTGTCTGCGAAAGACACTGCCACTGGACTGAAGGTTTACACTCGGACCAGCTTCTTCTTCGTGTGTCGCTTCTTGATTCCTGGCATTTGGGGAATCGCTGCACTCGCCACACTGGGACCCGTGGCAAACACGCTCGAGGCAATGCCCCGCTATCTGAGTACCGCAGTGCCGCCCGGATTGATGGGACTTTTGATCGCCGCAATGCTCGCAGCAGACATGTCAACCGACTCCTCTTACATGCTGACCTGGGGCAGCGTAATTTACAACGACATCATGGCCCCATTTCGCAAAAAGCCATGGTCCGAAAAGCGAGGGCTGTTCTGGAACCGATCCATCGTGGCGATTATCGGCGTCTTCCTCCTGCTCTACGGACTTTGGTATCCGCTCAAGGGTGATCTCTGGACCTATCTCGGTGTCACGGGCACGATCTATCTAGCCAGTATGTCAGTCTTACTGATCGCCTGCTGCTATTGGAAAAAAGCGAATAGCTGGGGTGCGGGCGCAGCCATCCTGATCAGTGCAGCCTTACCTGTCACTTATCTGGTGATGGAACAGGTTCCCTCAACTGTCGCACTCGCGAAGTCGATCGGGCCTTATTATTCAGGGATCGCAACCTACATTCTTTCGGGTGTCTCAATGGTCGTCGGTTCCCTGCTGAAACCAAATTCCGGCGCGACGTTGAAGGAAGGGACTGCGTAATGTCTAAACACTGGTTCTGGTTTCTTACGACAGCCGCATGTGTCGTCTGGTATTCGACCATCACCATCTACGTCGCAATTAAGGGTGGCGCAGATATCAAGCACATGCTGGCGCGACTTGATGCAACACGAATTCGCGAGCAAGAAGAGGAACGTAGAGGTTGAGAGAGGTCAACACACACGGAGGCGCCAGATGATCCGCATTGCATTACTGGGATGTGGAGAGCACTCACGTATCAGTCACGCAACACCGCTGGCACGATACGCGGCCCTCAACCCGGGCGCCATTGAACTGGTGGCCGCCTGTGATCTCGAGCTCACGCGCGCCCGGGAATTTTGTAACGAGTTTGGATTCGCGCGCTCGTACTCTGACGTCGAGACCATGTTGTCGAAGGAACAGGTTGATGGTTGCGTATGCGTGATGCCAATGAACTCGATTGTCAGCATGGCGATCATGTTGCTGGAAAGAAAAATTCCCTGTGTTTTCGAAAAACCATTGGGAGTCTCTTCCGACGAAGCCGAAAAACTCGCTCTCATTGCAAAGCAAACCCAAACAGCTCACATGGTTTCGGTGAATCGTCGCTTCATGCCGTTTCTGAACGAGGCTAAATCATGGGCCACGGCAATTGGTCCCATTCAACACATCAGGGCCACCCAGGTACGTCACGGTCGAAACGAAAGAGACTTCATCTGGGCAACCGCGATTCATGCACTCGATGCCCTGCGACATATTGGCGGAGAAATCATCTCGTTTGATGCGGACGTTTATCGTCAGGATGAACTTTCGGCCCTGTGGTACGACGTCTCACTTCGCTTTGAAAATGGAACGCGAGGACGTCTCGAAGTCATGCCAACTGCAGGTATGGTCGAGGAATCCTACGAACTACTTGGCGAGGGCTTTCGTGCACAGGTGCTGGCTGGATCGGGACCGCAACGATCGCTTCGTTGCTGGCAAGACGGAGAATTGAAGTTGGAGAAAAGTTCGTCTGAAACTGAGCCAGAAGACTTGCGAAACGGCGCATATGAAGAGGTCGTCGAATTTGTGCGTGCACTGAAAACAGGCACGCCACCGAGACCAACGGTGGAAGACATTCTTCCCTCGGCAAAGATTTGTTTTGCAATTTCTGAGTTGGCCACTCGTCAGGCCG
>QHXL01000485.1 GCA_003222935.1 Acidobacteriota bacterium | reverse complement strand
GATCACGTGACGAACGTCAAGGTCGTACAGGTTTCGCCCACTTGTTTGAGCACATGATGTTCAAGGGTTCCGAGAACGTTGGTTCAGGTGAACACTTCATGCTGGTGTTCAATAACGGCGGTAACATGAATGGGACCACCAACACCGATCGAACAAACTATTTCGAGGTTCTGCCCGCTAACCAGCTCGACCTTGCCCTCTTTCTCGAGTCGGATCGCATGCGCAGTTTGGCGATAACCAAAGACAACCTCGATAACCAACGAAATGCAGTTCAGGAAGAGCGTCGGTTGGGCGTAGACAATCAAGCCTATGGCAAGAGCGACGAACTTCAACAGGAGCTCCTCTACGACAACTTCGCATACAAGCACACCACGATTGGTTCGATGGAAGACTTGAACGCAGCGAGTGTTGAAGACGTAGCTGCCTTCTTCAAGATGTACTACGCGCCTAACAACGCGACTATCGTGGTTGTCGGTGATTTCAAGACTGCCGATGCGTTAGCGAAACTACGAACCAGCTTCGAAGCTATTCCACGTCAACCCACTCCACCTCCTGTTGATATGACTGAGCCGCAACAGACAGCGGAGCGACGCGCAAACGTCGACGACGTGCTCGCGCGTGCACCGCGAGTCGACATCGCGTACAAAGCCTTGCCAGGCAACACCGCCGACTTTTACGCACTTCAGGTTTTGAATGCAGCACTCCAGGGTGGACAGAGTTCGCGTCTCTATCAAAAGCTCGTTAAAGAGAAAGAGATGACAACCAATGTCGGTGGTTTCATCGATGAACGACGCGGAACCGGCGCGCTCTATACCAATGCGACGTTGCGACCTAACGTTAAGACGGCAGATGTTGAGGCGCTAATCTATGCTGAAATAGACCGGCTGAAGAAAGAGCCAATCGCTGACTGGGAACTCAACAAAGCGAAGAATACAACTCGCCGGGGCTTCATCACCGGCTTGCAAAGTTCGATTTCGAGGGCGATTACGCTTGGTCAGTACGCGGTTTATTACAACGAGCCGGGGCTGATCAATACCAGGCTCGACAAAGTTGCCGCTGTTACTAAAGAAGATGTACAGCGAGTAGCCAACAAGTACCTGGCCGATACCAATCGAACGGTTGTGGTCACCATGCCGAAATCCAAACCCCGTGGCACAAACGCCTCATCAGGGCAGTAAGGAGTAACGATGAGAATTATGAAAAACATGCGAATAATATTTGTTGCGCTGATGGTGGTGTCGCTGGTTTCGTCACTTGCCCTTGGGCAAGGCGGACCGGCGCAGCAACCCGCGCCCACAACGAAGGGTGCTGTCATCAAAGGGAAAGCACCCGTTAACAAAGACATTCTGAAGGTGAAGTTACCAAAGGCCGAAGAGGCGACGCTGACAAACGGCCTGCGTGTGGTGTTGTTGCATAGCGACAAAATCCCCACGTTCAATATGCAGATGGTGATACTTAGCGGTGGTCTTGCCGACAGCGCGGACTATCGCGGTCTCGCAACTTTCACTGCAGCCCTTTTGCGTGAAGGCACAACGAAGCGTTCGAGCAAGGATATAGCCGAGCAGACTGACGCATTGGGCACAACGCTAACTGCTACCTCAGGACTGTCGTCATTGACCAGCACAGTCTCGACCTCAGGACTTGTCGAGAACCTCGACGCTACGTTGGACATCTTCGCTGATGTCGTTCGTAACCCGGCGTTTCCTCAACCTGAAGTCGACAAGTACAAAACGCGAACCTTGGCCCAACTTCAGTTTCAACGATCGATTCCGCAGTTTTTGCTGGCTGAGCAATTCAACAAAGCAGTCTACGGGAACCATCCGGCGGCGCTCGTGTCTCCGCCAGCCGATTCGCTCAAGAAACTAACCAGCAAGGACCTTGCGACGTTTCACTCAACTTACTATCGTCCGAACAACGCAATACTCGCGGTAGTCGGCGATGTGACGGTGAAAGAATTGATGCCGAAGCTTCAGAAGGCATTTGGTGATTGGCAGAAAGCTGACGTGCCCGTTGCGGCTATTCCCGCAGTACAGTCGGAACCAACTTCGGCGATCTACCTGATCGACCGACCAGGTTCGGTGCAAACGGTCATACAACTTGGTGCGCTAGGTATTGAACGAACCAGCCCGGACTACTTTTCGGTGTTGCTGGCCGACCGAGTACTCGGCGGTGGACCCACCGGACGTTTGTTCCTGAATCTCCGTGAAGATAAGGGTTACACCTACGGTGCATACAGCAATTTTGGCAGCTCGAAGTATCGAGGCACCTGGACCTCCAGTTCGGAAGTTAGAACTGAAGTTACCGAAGGCGCAATGAAAGAGTTCAAGTACGAGTTGGACCGACTCAGCGCTGAGAAAGTGCCAACTGCGGAACTCGAAAATGCCAAGCGGGCCATCATCGGTGGTTTCGCACTTTCACTCGAACAGCCACAGGCACTATTGCAGAACATCATCACGCAGAAGCTCTACAATCTTCCGGCCGACTACTGGGATACCTATCCGCAAAAGGTTTCCGCGATAACGGCGGAGGATATTCAACGCGTGGCTCAGAAGTACCTCGACATGAAGCATCTTCAGGTCGTTGCGGTTGGTGATGCTTCGAAGACTCGTGAGATTCTTTCGAAGTACGGAACCGTGAAGGTCTATGACGCCGAGGGGAAATTGATCGTAGGCTCAATAGATAACAATCAGTAAGACGGTAACCCTTACCACGCTAAAAGGCCCGGGGATTAGATCCCCGGGCCTTTTATTTTGTTTGGCATCACCTGACTCAGATATAGCGCACCTGATCTTCCATTTCATCAGCCGTGGCGCGATTCAGGACAATTAACAATCGGCGCACCAATTCGTGCGCATCATGACGCGTGGCAATAA
This sequence comes from Acidobacteriota bacterium, assembly GCA_003222935.1. Classification (GTDB taxonomy): domain Bacteria; phylum Acidobacteriota; class Blastocatellia; order Pyrinomonadales; family Pyrinomonadaceae; genus PSRF01. The sequence continues at coordinate 225 of QHXL01000485.1, read as the reverse complement.
TTATCCCGTAGTGCTTCTGTAGGGCCTCAAAGGAAGCTGTTGCAAGTCTTTCAAAATCCGTTCGGTTGTGTGTTAGCAGGGCCTTGCGTTCGCTGATTGCGTATGACAACTGTTCGTCATCGCTGCCTCCCGACCGGCCTGCTTCTCTGGTTGTAACAACGACAAAGCCGCGGGCTCGTAGTAGCTCGGCTACGAGCACATCCACGTCTTCATCGAGGTAGAGAT
>QHXL01000484.1:518-3822 GCA_003222935.1 Acidobacteriota bacterium | reverse complement strand
CGCGCCGAGTGGAGTGGTGTACGCGGTTTCTTCGAGTGGATGGAAACGAAGAAATACAAACTACACGTGCGTGTCTTTCTTTCGAAGTATCGCGGCTATACGATTTGTCCAGACTGCGGCGGAGGTCGCCTGCGACAGGAAGCGCGGGACGTAAAAGTCGGACAATTAACCCTGCCCGAAGTTTGCGCACTATCAATCAAAGATTCCGATGCGTTTTTCGCTTCGCTCGAGTTGTCGACTGAGCAGACTGCGATTGCCGAACGGATTCTTTTTGAAATTCAGCGACGCCTGCGATTCATGGTCGAGGTCGGACTTGAGTACCTGACTCTTAATCGACTTGCGTCGACTCTCTCAGGCGGTGAAGCGCAGCGTATCCAACTGGCCACTAACCTGGGTTCGTCACTTGTAGGCGCACTCTACGTGCTCGATGAACCATCCATCGGATTACATCCGCGAGATAACGATCGGTTGATTCGGTTGCTCAAAAACCTGCGCGACATCGGCAACACAGTTCTGGTTGTGGAACACGATGCGGAGATGATGCGGTCAGCGGATCACATACTCGATATTGGTCCATCAGCAGGCGAGTTGGGCGGTCGCGTCATGTACGAAGGTGACTTTGACGGCTTGATGCTGGACGAAAATTCATTGACAGCACGTTACCTGCGCGGCGATGCGGAGATAAAGGAACCCAAACAAAGACGGCCGCTGCACAAGCGACAACTGTTGATCCAGGGTGCTGCTGAACACAATCTCAAGGGGATCGATGTTGCTATTCCACTCGACATGCTCGTTTGCGTCACGGGCGTAAGCGGCTCTGGAAAATCAACACTCATTCACGACTGTATTTACGCCGGAATAAAGAAGCACCGGGGCGAGTGGCAAGGTCACGTCGGCGCCTTTCAGAAACTCGAAGGGACTCAGTTGATCGATGACGTAATTCTGGTCGATCAATCGCCGATTGGTCGCACGCCAAGATCAAACCCGGTGACGTACATCAAAGTCTACGACGCAATACGCGAAGTTTTTTCCAACACGCGCGAAGCACAGGCCCGCGGGCTCGATCCGTCGCACTTTTCGTTTAACCTGCCCGGCGGTCGCTGCGAAGTATGCCAGGGCGACGGCACCGTAACTGTCGAAATGCAGTTTCTCGCAGACGTCGAACTCGTTTGTGAAGAATGCAAAGGAACAAGGTTTAAGCAGCAGGTTCTCGACGTCAGATACAAAGGTAAGAACGTACACGAAGTTCTAAGCATGACCGTGCGCGAGGCGATTGGCTTTTTTCGTGAGGTTCCGAAGATCACGAATCGCTTGAAAGTACTGGATGACGTCGGACTTGGTTACCTGCGACTCGGTCAATCAGCCACAACCTTATCGGGTGGCGAAGCGCAGCGAATCAAACTCGCCGCACACCTTTTGAAACGCACCGGCGCCAAAACGCTCTACATTTTTGACGAACCCACGACTGGGTTGCATTTCGACGACATCAATAAACTCCTGACTGCTTTTCGGGCGTTGATCGACGCCGGCGGATCCCTGCTCGTCATCGAACACAATCTCGACGTCATCAAGACAGCCGATCATGTTATCGATCTCGGCGCCGAGGGTGGCGATGCGGGAGGCTACGTGGTTGGAATAGGAACTCCTGAAGAGATAATGAGCTTACCGCAGTCTTACACCGGACGTTTCCTCAGCGACTACCTCGCGAGATCCAATGGCCACATGAAGCGCAGCAACGGAAACGCGAAATAGGGGTTGGTCCCACAAGGCCTTAGTCGGCCCACACGGGTTGGACCTCGGACCATCGGACCTCACTAGTTCAGTTCAAGTTGGGAAGGGGGCAAGCGGATTTAGAAGCGGCCTGAACTATGAGGACTGTAGCGCGCCCCCGCTGAGGTTCGATCCGTTTCTAAGTTGGAGCCAGCGAGGGCGCACTACAATCCACTTATCAACAGTACTTCCTGCTCCGTTTGCCCCTTCCCAACTGCGCTTATCTAGGTAGGTAACTAGAGCCAAGTCCTAAGAACTAGTCGGCTTATTTATAGGTTATTTCGATGCTCGGTTTACCATCACTAAAGTGCTCAGCTTTCGTATACGTGCCTAAGACTGTACCTGCACTGTCTTTGACAACTATCTGTTCGATTTTTCCATTGCCCTTTTTGTGTGTGTACTCCTTGGTCTTAGCATCAAACGGCATACAGTTGGCATTGTTGGCATTGCCGCACTTAATTTTCAGCGAGCCACCCTTGATAATAATTACGTCGTCACCAGGATCCTGAGGTAGTACCAGCGCAAAAACACCAAGCGCCAAAGCTAAAATTACTGTGATTGCTAACACTACAAAGCGGAAGCGATTCATTATATTTCTCCTTCGTTCTTTAGGGAGTGGAAGAACTTGGCGAGAACAGCGAGGTTCACGCTTAAAATTTAGCGATACGAACTAAAGCGGTCTGGAACAACTACTCAAATCAATTAGCAGCACTGACAATTTGATCTAATTGTTGATGCAAGCGTTGAATGTCAGGCCTACGCAAGTACGCTTCGTAGCTGACTGTCCCCCAACGGCCCTGAAGCGATGCCAGTATCTCGGCGCCCTTCGCGGCATACTCCTTCGCTTTGAGTGCGTCACCAGTCTTTTTACTTGCAGCTGCGGCGATTACCCAGGCGCGCCATTCAGAGTCGCTCTGTGTGCCTCGCGCAAAAATCTCTTGTGCTTGTTGTGAATTTGCGAGGGCGGTTTCAGCGTCTCCTGACAGTAAGGCAGTTTCTGCCAACACTAATTGCGCTCTCGCAAGTTTAGCGGGAGCATTTTGCTTGGCGGTCGCCGCATTTCCGGAGTAAGCCTGGGCCAGGCTACTCAGTAACTTCGCTTCCCAGGTTAAGCTGGGAAAGTCGGAGCCGGCCTTGGTCAGCACTTTGTCAATGATTCCTTTTGCTTCTACAAACTTACCCTGTGTTATCGCAACCTGGGCCTCCGTGAGCTGTAAATCAAGCGAAAGGGATTTAAGTTCGCCGCCGGGCTTGTTGGCGATCTGGCTAGCCTGGTTCAGAAGATCTTGCGCCTCATCGTATCGCCCCATTCGAGCCAACGCCGCTCCGCGCACGAGCAAGTTATAACCCATACTGCGTTGGACTCCCTGCGCACTGTAAATCAAAAACGCCGGGACCCAATGATCGAGCGCTTCTGAAAAACTTTCTTGCCGGGCCAGCGCCGATGCTTGTTCGGTTTGGGCCAATGCTACCAACGACTGATCCTTCAGCTCGTTTGCCAGTTGCGCTAGTTGCTCATGGGCCACCTGTACCC
>QHXL01000484.1:0-412 GCA_003222935.1 Acidobacteriota bacterium | reverse complement strand
ATCAAACTTGTTTTGTCGCTGACTGATGTTAGCGAGCGTTGCCCGAGCCCTCGCTTCAGTCTGTCGGGCCTTTACACGCTCCGCGATATCTAAAGCCTGACGAAGATACTTTTCGGCCTCACCGTCTTCTCCTCGCACAAGAAAAGAAATGCCCAAACCTACCAATCCCTGCGCGCTAAGAGTTTCCATGCGGTTCTCCTGGGCCAGGGCAACGGCTTCCTGGGCAAACTGGGTGGAACGCGCGGTTTCCCCCTCATCGAAAGCAACGCTTCCTAATTGAAGAAGAGACTTAATCCTTTGGGAAGTATTGTTCGAGGCCTTTGTCAACTCCAGGGCCTGCTCTAATTGAGGTCTGGCTTCAGAGAGTTTGTTTAACTGATTCAGTAGAGTGCCACGTTGATAGGCAACTTCA
>QHXL01000431.1:5099-5296 GCA_003222935.1 Acidobacteriota bacterium | reverse complement strand
CGCGAACAAATTACTGAAGTAGAGCAAAGACCCTAAGGAATAAATATGAACAAACTTTTACAAGACCTCCGTTACGCATTTCGGACTCTAATTAAACGACCAGGGTTCGTTGTGATCGCTGTTGCAACACTCGCACTGGGGATTGGCGGGAGCACTTCGATTTTTACCGTCGTGAATGCTGCGCTTCTCCGCGGCTT
>QHXL01000431.1:1955-5063 GCA_003222935.1 Acidobacteriota bacterium | reverse complement strand
TCTCAAAGCGAGAGTTCTCATATCCAGACTACGAGGACTATCAACAGAACTCAGTTTTCGAAGGTCTTGCGGCCTACACCGGTGGCGGCGCCATTTTGAGTGGAAGCGGTGAGCCCGAAAGTCTCAACGCCCAGCGTGTGAGCGCAAATTTCTTTTCAGTTCTTGGTGTTGATCCGATTTTGGGAAGAACTTTCCAGGGCGATGAAGACAAACAAGGTGGTCCGAAGGTTACCGTACTTACTTATGGCCTATGGCAACGAAGGTTTGGCGCCGACCCCGGAATTGTTGGACGCCCGCTCACTATCAATGGCGATAGCTACACCGTGATTGGCGTGTTGCCAGCAAGTTTTCAGTTTGCTCTCAGACCCGCAGACCTTTGGCTTCCTTATCAACCAACACAGAACCAGCTGACACGCAGATACATGCACGGAACAAATCTGATTGCCCGCCTAAAGCCGGACGTGACGGTCGCGCAGGCTCAGTCAGAGGTCGGTCTCATCGCCAGTCGCATCGAGCAACAACACAATCAATCGCATGCAGGGACCGTCGCGAGAGTTGTTCCGTTGCAGGAAGAAGTAATCGGTACTGTTAGACCAATACTCCTGGTGTTACTGGCTGCCGTTGGGTTTGTGCTGCTAATTGCTTGTGCCAACGTCGCGAGTTTGCTCCTCACTCGATCACTCGCACGACAGAAGGAAGTGGCTATTCGCTCAGCGCTCGGAGCAAACCGTTGGCGTGTCATACGTCAACTTCTCACTGAGTCGCTGCTGCTTTCGATCATTGGCGGACTGGCAGGGCTGCTTATCGCTTACTGGGGGACGCCCGCGTTAGTGGCGACCCTACCGCAATCTCAGCTAAACGCGATGCCGTTCCTCAAGTCGCTTCAGCTCGACGCGAGCATACTCGCATTTTCATTTGGTCTATCCCTGCTCACAGGTCTGTTGTTCGGACTCGCTCCTGCTCTGCAATCGTCGAGACTGGATCTCAACGAGGTCTTGAAAGAAGGTGGTCGTAACGCCTCGGCCGGCGCAGGGCATCGGTTACGTAGCGCGATGGTTATCACTGAAATAGCTCTGGCGGTTGTGTTGCTGATCGGAGCGGGACTGATGATGAAGAGCATGCTGCGACTCTTGCAGACCAACGTCGGCTTCAAAACACAGAACCTGCTCACCATGACTGTTATCCTGCCTGTCGCCAAGTACCCGGAACCCAGTCAACGAGTTAACTTTAATGACCAACTCAAACAACGAGTCGAGTCTCTTCCCGGAGTCGCCGGTGCCGGGATTGTAAATATCCTGCCCTTAAATGGCGGCAACACGACCCGCTTCTACGTGGAAGGCGATCCCATTCCAGCAGTAGGCCAGGAGACCGAAGCAAATATTCGCACAGTTAACGAGAGTTACTTTCAAACTCTCGGCGTCCCTTTGCTGGCCGGGCGCATGTTTGATGATCGCGACAAACCAGATGGTCCACAAGTGGTAATTATTGGAAAGAATATCGCTGATCGAATCTTTGCCGGACGAAATCCAGTTGGACGGAAACTGAAATACGCTGGTGTCGACGCTCCTCCGCTTGAGATTGTCGGGGTGGTCGGGGACGTCAAAATTACAGGACTCGACGAGGCCGTAAGACCGGTTCTCTATTATCCCTACAGACAGGGAGGTGGTCCATTTAACAATCTCGTGGTGCGCACCAATGGGGATCCAACCGCTCTCGCGAATTCTGTGCGCAACGAAATCAGGAGCCTCGAATCGGAGGCAGCGATCCTCAATATTAATTCGATGGACCAGATGATTGCGCAAACTCCAGCGTCTTTTATGCGCCGGTTTCCAGCTCTCCTCATTGGAATCTTTGCCGGCATCGCACTGCTGCTTGCCTCGATCGGCATTTCCGGCGTGGTGACGTATTCGGTCAGCCAGCAGACTCACTACATTGGAGTGCGCATGGCCCTGGGTGCGGGCTCGGCGGACATTTTAAAAATGGTAATGAGGCAAGGTTTGCTGCTGGCTTTGGCAGGCGTCGCAATCGGAGTTGTAGCTGCGTTCGGGTTAATGCGTCTGTTGCGAACCCTGCTTTATGAAGTTGGCACAACGGACATTGCGACGTTCAGTTTAGTTTCCGCCACACTTTTGCTGGTGGCGCTCTTGGCTTGTTACATCCCGGCTCGTCGTGCCACGAAGGTCGACCCCCTGGTAGCCCTTCGGTATGAGTGAGTAGCACAGACTTCAGTCTGTGTCTGATCACTTGAGGTACTCGGAGGCGAGGAGAATCACAGACTAAAGTCTGTGCCACCCGATATAAGACTGGGAGAGAAGATGCTAAACGATCTTAGATATGGCATTCGGAGCTTGCTAAAGCACCCTGGGTTCACCGTTATTGCTGTAATCACGCTGGCTTTAGGCATCGGCGTCGACACCGCAATCTTCAGCCTCGTAAATACAGTTCTTCTTCGGGCGCTGCCATTCCAGAATCCTGAACGCCTGGTATCAATCAATAAATCCGCAACCTCTGAAGGCTTGCCCGGCATCGCAGCTTTTGAATACCTGGCCTGGCGGGAGAAGAACAGCACTTTCGAAGACATCGGAGCTTACTCAAGCGATAACTACAACTTGACTGGAAATGGTGGGCCAGAACGCATCTCCGCCGCCGGAGTGTCCGCAAGTTTCTTCACGACCCTCGGGGTCTCTCCAATTCGAGGACGAGTGTTTGTTCCGGAAGAAGATCAGAAGGGACGCAATCAAGTAGTTCTAATTAGCGAGGCTCTGTGGGATCGACGCTTTGGCCGCAGTGAACAGATTATCGGCAGCACTCTCACACTCGATAATGAGCCGTACACCGTCGTAGGCGTAATGCCGCGGACATTTCGTTTCCCCACCGAGTTTGATTTCTGGATTCCGCTTGCGCTGGATCCGGTCAGGGAAACTCAGGGCAACATGTTCTCTTTGGTTGAGGTTATAGGTCGACTCAAACCCAACGAGAAAACCGAACACGCACAGGCTGAGTTGAATAGTCTCTCTCTTCGTGCCGCAGAACAGATGAAGGAAACGGTTTCCGCTAAAGAGGTTGTTCCTCTTCACCAACAATTAGTCGGAGGGGTGCGACGGACGG
>QHXL01000431.1:308-1873 GCA_003222935.1 Acidobacteriota bacterium | reverse complement strand
GTAAGTCGTCAACGAGAGATGGCGGTAAGGGCGGCAGTCGGAGCGCGCCGCTGGCAATTGATTCGCCAACTTTTGATCGAGAGTATTGTTCTCGGTTTGGTGAGTGGGCTCCTGGGAATTCTGATCGCGGTTTGGTGCAAGCGAGGAATCGCGTCGCTTGTCCCGCAAGGATTGACCAGCCCTGTTCACGATCTGAGTGGAGTCACAATGGACTGGCGCGTTTTTGGCTTCACCCTGGCGCTGTCCATCTTGACAGGAGTGATCTTCGGGCTGGTTCCATCTCTGACAGCGTCCAAGCCTGATCTGGTTAAGACACTCAGGGAGATCAGCTTCTCGAACCTGGTAGGTTTCGGATTGCGCAGTGTCCGTGGTTGGTTGGTGGTAGCGGAGCTGGCGTTGGCGATGGTGTTGCTATTGGCCGCTGGAGCTTCAATCAACTGCTTGCCTTAGACCTGGGCTTCGCACGTGAAAATGTCTTAACAGTCCGCATCGAACTGCAGCGATCAAAATATGACAAGCCGGTCCAGACGATTAACTTCCATCACCAGTTACTGGATCGAGTCAAAACGCTGCCTGGCGTGCAATCAGTAGGCACAATCAATCATAAACCCCTCTCCGGTTTCGGAATCATTGCCTTCATGGGCATTGAAAATAGCGGACCTCCCGATCGCGAAAAGGATAAACCTATAGGCGTGGGTTCTGTCTCTTCCGACTACTTCCGAACGATGAAAATCCCACTCCTGAGTGGCCGCACTTATGAAGATCGCGATTCAGTCGACTCACCAAAAGTGGCCATAGTGAACCAGGTATTTGCACGCCGGTACTTTCCAAACAACGACGCTATCGGTAAGCGAGTTGGGTTCGGGTGCAAGGAGGATCTCTGCCGAACCATTGTTGGTGTGGTTGGCAACGTCAGGCAGGAAAGTTTGATCGATGAGGTGGCGCCCGAGATGTTCGTGCCGTTTGGTCAGATGCCAATGAATGGGATGACGCTTTTGATTCGGACGACTTCCGATCCGTTGAGTCTCGCCGGACCGATCCGTAACGAAGTTCTGGCTATCGACGGAAATCAACCAGTGCACGAGGTCAAGACTTTAGAACAGAGGGTTGCGGAGACAGTGGCGGTTTCACGTTCATTGATGTTCTTGTTTGCCGCGTTTGCGATGTTGGCTTTGGTTCTCGCTTCAGTCGGCATCTACGGAATCGTTTCCTATTCGGTGGGACAACGGACCCGCGAGATTGGAATTCGCATGGCACTTGGTGCGCGGCGATCAGATGTATTGAAACTGATTCTGCGTAACGGCGTGATCTTAACGTCGACGGGAATAGTGATCGGAATCGCAGGGGCTTATGCGTTGACCCGGTTCCTGACGACTTTGCTATTTGGAGTTACGCCGACCGACACGGTGACATTCATTGTCGTTTCCACCGGTTTGTTTGTTGTCGCCCTGGTCGCTTGTCTAATTCCTGCACGACGCGCAACCAAGGTCGACCCGTTGGTTGCGCTTCGATATGAGTGAGACGGATGTCCGATATGCTTTAGAGCCTCTTGCAGAACTTTCATT
>QHXL01000431.1:0-275 GCA_003222935.1 Acidobacteriota bacterium | reverse complement strand
GTTCGAAATGCTAAGTAAACGAGGCAACGAAGTGGGCCCTTAGCTGAAATTGGCTCACGGCGGCAAACCGTTGAAACGGTTACTTCACTGCATGAACTCCGCCCCCACCCCGAGCTGAAGCACGGGGAGAATGAGAGTTTTGCAAGAAGCTCTTTAGGACCTAATGCATATGACAGTCTGGGTCTCGGTTACCAATGGGCGACACGAAAGATGGGCCAGACTCTTTAGCTTGTCTTGACTCTGATTACAGCGGAGAGGGGCACTAAACCGAATCA
>QHXL01000430.1:5257-5740 GCA_003222935.1 Acidobacteriota bacterium | reverse complement strand
AAGCTGTTCAGCATAAAGTCTGCTGTTTGTCCCGGTGCTTGGACCAATCACCAAAGGGCCTGCCCGGCCTGCGTTTAAGTAACTCGTGCCGCTGGTGGCAATCTTCGCTGTGATCGGTGAAAAGACAGTAAACCGTACCTCGAGTTGGTCGAAGTTGGTCTGGGATCCGGTCATCGAGCGGCCGTTCAGTGTTAATAAAACCACAAAGGCCTTGGAGTCAGCTTTTGCTTTCTTAATAGCCTCACCGCGGCCGAAGTCGCGATTAGTCGCATCAACCCTGGTCGACTCAGCCCTTCGCAGTCTTTCTACACATCCCGAAAGCGCAGCGTCGTAAAAGGTAAATGGGTAGGCAGACAAAGCATCGGCTCGTTCGGCGCCTACAAAGAAGACTCTATCGGGTTCTTTTTCAGGCTCGCTTTCTTTAGGCGTCGGCTCAGGGGTTGGCGTAGGAACTGGGGTCGCCGGCCCGGGTGGTGGCTTACG
>QHXL01000430.1:3647-5209 GCA_003222935.1 Acidobacteriota bacterium | reverse complement strand
CGTTTTGGGGCCTGGTTTTCATCTGAAATTCCTGGAGAGAGAGCGACCGGATTGTACCACTACTAGCCGAATACGCCGATGGATTTGTTACACTGAATTGCCGTATGGAACCGCTTCAACTCATCATCTCAAACATAAAAGATCAGGCTCGGAACACTCGTTCATTCGATCTGCGTCTTGATGATTCAGCCTCGCGTGAGGTTTCGTTCGTTCCGGGACAAGTGGCGATTCTGAAAGTGCCGGAGGAAGCCCCGGCCTACTTCGCTTTTGCCAGCGCCCCTGACGACAGCGAGCTTGAATTTCTAGTGAAGCAGAAGGTGGGCGCGAGCAACGTCATCTTCGACATGCACGAGGGCGATGTTGTTGAGCTCGTCGGCATCGCCGGACACGGGTTTCCACTTGATGAACATACAGGACGCGATCTTGTTTTTGTGGCGATGGGGACCGGCGTAGCGCCACTTCGATCGGCTTTACGACACGTGCTGAAGCGCAAGTCAGAGTTTGGCCAGCTCGTTGTGCTTTATGGCGCGCGTACTCCGGAGGACTTCTGTTACCGCAATGAAACGGATTCGTGGGGCAATGCCGGCGTGGAGTTACGACAGGTGATTTCCCGCCCCGACGGACACGACTGGTCTGGTCCAACCGGATATGTTCAGTCGTTGTTGGACCACGTGCTGCCTGACCTGGCTTCGCCGGTAGCGCTGATCTGTGGTTCGTTACAGATGATCACTGAGACGCGCGACGCGTTGAGCACGATGGGATTCAAGAAGGAAGAAATCCTGACGAACTATTGATCTGTGAACAACTAGAAAAACCATACGAAAAAGCACGAGACTCTGAGCGATGATGCTGCAGATTTCGTGCGCCGCCTTTACGTTCAACCAGCCACGTTATGGGGAGCTTCTATCACGATCTTAAATTTGGCTTTCGACAGCTACTCAAGAGACCGCTGCTGACGCTGGCGATCTCCTTCTCGCTCGCAGTCGGTATCGGAGCCAACAGCGCTGTCTTCAGCATTGTCGACGCCATCCTTTACAGACCGATGAGTGTGCCGAAGTCGGAACGACTCGTTTCAATCTACACGAGCGACTACTCCGGACCACAATACGGTGCGTCTTCGTATGCCGACTTCGTCGATTTCCGCAGCAAGACAGACGTCTTCGAAGACTTGACCGCTTTCACCGAAATCTCGACGACGATGAGATCCGACAATCAGTGGGATCGTGCCTTTGGGCTAATGGTGAACGGGAACTATTTTGATCTGTTCGGCATCAAGGCAGCGTATGGACGCACCTTCCAACCCGAAGACGATCAACCCGGCGCTAATCCTACTTTTCTCGTCAGTCACAACCTCTGGAAGAAACGATTTGGCGCGGATCCTTCGATTATCGGGAAGACGGTTTTCCTCAATAACAATAGCTTCACAATCATCGGCGTGACTCCAGAAAACTTTAACGGAACTGATCTCGGCCGTGGACCAGAGATCTTTGTGCCGATGCGGATGTCGTCCCTTATTGGTTTCGAACAGGCATTGGCCACGAACCGGGGAACGCGACAGTTCT
>QHXL01000430.1:511-3637 GCA_003222935.1 Acidobacteriota bacterium | reverse complement strand
AGCCACGGCGCAAGCTAGCCTGGCGATGTTGTCACGTCAACTCACGGATGCATATCCCAATGAGTGGAAAAACCGCGACGATCATCCCCGACAGATTAGCGTTATCGGCGAGACCTATGCGCGAGTGCCACCCCAGGCGCGAGGAATACTGACGGGGCTGGCAGGATTGTTTACGGTGCTGGTCGTTCTAGTGCTGTTAATCGCTTGTAGTAACGTTTCGAATATGCTGCTCGCGCGGGCGACTGCTCGACAGAAAGAAATGGCTGTTCGCACGGCTCTCGGTGCGAGCCGAAAGCGTCTGGTAAGACAGCTCTTAACTGAAAGTTTGCAGCTGTCTGTGTTTGGCAGCGTCCTCGGCATTCTCATCGCACCCCCCTGTATCAGCTTACTAGTGGCGTCTCTTATGCCGCCTTCAACCACGGCGATTCCTATTTCAATCGGACTCAACCAGCGCGTGATTATCCTGACGCTTGCTGTCGGTCTGCTGACTGGTTTGATATTCGGGTTAGTGCCCGCACTTTATGCGAGCAAGACTGATCTATCGCTGGCAATGAAAGAGGATATGCCTTCTGTGAAAACCGGACCACGAAGGTTTGGGCTCAGAAATCTTCTCGTGATGACGCAGATTGCAGTTTCGCTGTTACTACTGATTGTCGCCGGGTTAATCATGAGGAGTTTGCAGAAGGCGCAGCAAGTCGATCTTGGTTACAACATCAACAACGTCATCACGATCAGACCTGACGGGGAGTTTCTCGAGGGTCGAGATACTGCTCGGCAACTTGGATTCTTCAATCAGGTCCTCGAGCGCGTCAGAGCTCTGCCGGGTGTTGAGTCGGCGAGTTTTGCCGACATGGTCCCATCGGGTGGCGGGTTTCGCCGCACAACAATAAGAGTCGAAGACTACACACCCAAAGCCAATGAAGACATGGATCCGCTTTTCGGAGTCGTGGCCACAGATTATTTCAAGACGATGGGCATGACAGTCTTAGCCGGACGTGAATTCACGGAACAGGACAGAGAAGGATCACCCCGTGCTGCAGTGATCAACCAAACGATGGCGCGTAGATACTGGCCCGGTCAGAGTGCATTGGGGAAAAAGATTATCCCAGTGGGCAGCGAGAGAGGACCGATCGAAATTGTCGGGATCGTGAAGGATGCAGTTGCTTACATTCATCAAAAGTCGCCGACGCCATTTGTGTATTTGCCAATGCAACAGAATCCAGTACCCGGAATGACCCTTCATGTACGAACGCAGGGTGACGCGATGGCCATAGTTCCCTCGGTTCGCCACGCGGTGGATCAAATAGGAACGGGTGTGATCCTGGGAGACGTGAGGACTTTGGCAGACTTCATGGATCAGTCACTGCTGATGCTGCGCTTTGCCTCCATCCTGACAGCAGTGTTTGGAATACTCGCCCTGGCATTGGCGTTGATGGGGGTGTTTTCTGTGATCAACTACTCGACGACTCGACGCACAAGGGAGATAGGCATCAGGCTTTCTCTCGGTGCCCAACGCCTCGACATTCTTAGAATGGTAATGAAGGAAGGACTGTTGATCGTCGGCGTTGGGGTTGCAGTCGGATTGTTGATGGCGTTTATTGCGGCGCAATTAATTGCATCGTTGTTCGGTAATAGTGGAGCCGATTTTTCTGTTTACCTTACTCTTCCGGTTCTCCTGACTGCGATCGCGATGCTGGCCTGCTTCATTCCCGCATACAAGGCGACCAAGATCGAAGTTACCGACGCGCTTAGATATGAATGAACTTTTTGACGTCAAGAACCCGGACATACGAGGTGAAGAATCTTTTGTACTGTCGGCGCCCACCCGGATTTTCGGCTAATTACCCCTGTAAAAACTACTAGGATCCTCTTGTTCGCCAATAGGGTACGAAGATCTCGTACCTCCATCGCCAGCGACCACTTTACGGCCCCGGTTGGGGGCTCAGTTCACCCATTCCCTTACTCACCATATTTACCGGAAACCGCAGAATACAACGATTGCCGCGGGAGCTGTTCCGTGGAAGCCTGTTGTGCCTAACGCTCTTACCTCTTTCAAGTCAGTAGCTTACACGCCCGTTTTCGCAATCAAATCCTTGGCCCACTATTTGAAAGAGACTCTGTGAACACACACATGTTCCGAAGTCTTTCATGGAGTGTTGATCGCAAGGAATGTCACACCCTCAAACTGCTTCGTAGCAGAAGCAGATTGAACAGGACGTTGATGGGCTGAGGTCGGGCAACTCACTAGTTCGGTCAGCGGACCAAAATAAGAGGCAACTTATTTGGTCCCCCCGAAAGCCGGACGAAGGGGATCCTTGATTACAAACAAACGGCGGGGTTGGGAGCGAACGTTTTTCGCTTGCCGATTCATCACGACACGTGACCGGGTCCTCATTCGAGTCGGTGCGACAAAGGGCTGATTAGCTGACTGAGAGCACCGAGTGGCGGCAACAATTTTATTGAGTGTTGGCTTTGGACAACAAAAGAACCTGGCTGCCAGGAACCGACGGCAGACCTTAACGAAGGAGAGCGGAGATGAAAGTACACAAGATCTTGTTAATCATAGCGGCGGTCGTGATCACTGCGGGAGCTGTGAATGCTCAAGTGAAGCAGCTTATTTCAGAAGATCAACTGAAAGAGCTTTTAGTCCGTGTTGACACGAGCACTGAGAATTTCGCACGAGTTGCCGACAAGGCAATGGACGCGCAAGGCTACGATGGCTCAACGAGGGAGGATGAGTTAAATCGCATCCTGGCAAACTTCAGAAAAGCAACCATAGGGTTACGGACTGATCACACTGCCTCAAACGCCAAGTCGAACTTCGAAAGCGTGTTGCATCATGGCGTGCAGATCGAGAACTACTTGAAGCGAAACCCATTGGATGGTGTGTCCTCCGAGTGGACAACTTTACGTTCCGATTTGGGCGAACTGGCTAAGGGTTTCAATATCACATGGGAGCAGGGGCATGCGATAGGGAACAAAGTAGGTAAGTCGGATCTTAAGAACCTGTTCGACCATATCGACTCAATGGCCGAAGCTTATCGAAAGACGCTCGACAGTGCTCTCGATGCCTCACCTCTGAATAAGACCAAGACAGAGGACGAGATTAACGGGTACATCAAAGAC
>QHXL01000430.1:0-503 GCA_003222935.1 Acidobacteriota bacterium | reverse complement strand
TTTCGCAGGGCGACCGACCGTCTCGAGGATGATCACGACAAACCCACGGCTCCGGAGAATGCAAAAGACGTCTTGCTAAAAGCGAAACGGATTGATGACTTCCATAAAAAGCATGCACTCACGACAGACGTGCAGAATGCCTGGGCGGCAGTACGAGTCGACTTGGAGCGGCTTGCGATTTACTACCAGGTTGCACCAATTCAATGAACTGGCAGCAGTGATTAGAGCAACGCGTTGTTGGGCAGGTCTGGCGACACTCAAAGAAAACTCCTGAGCCAGGTCTCCGGTTTGGACGCTTGCTGGATAAGTAGTTAAGGACGATCTGCTGGCGAAGGCAGGGTCGAGAGATCCTGCCTTTTCATTTGTGTAGCCATCGCCGCTGCTAATCTGACGGACTCTTCTGATTCAAAAAAGTACAGGACCCATGCTCAAGGCGGTGACTGCTTTCAGTGCATATTTATCTTGGCGAACAAGAGAACCTAAGACCGTGAGACACTGCAATG
>QHXL01000429.1:1507-4636 GCA_003222935.1 Acidobacteriota bacterium | reverse complement strand
ATCGAGTCAATAGCTGCTTTTCATCTTAAGTCTTGAAAAGAAGATAAGGGCTATGAGAACAGTGGGAGACGTCCACGGTTCCATAGCCCACTTTTTTGCCTTTTAGTCCAAGGCTAGAACGGAATGTCTTCGTCAGACAGTTCGGGTGGTTCCGCTGGCCCTGACCCTGCAGAAGCCGCGGCACTACTACTCCGCTCCTGCGACGGTTCGTCTGATCTTGAACCGATAAACTGCATGTCAGTAGCGGTCACTTCGAGTGAGTGTCGGAGCTTTCCATCTCTGTCTGTATATTCATCCACACGCAGACGACCTTCGATGTAAACCGATTTGCCCTTGTGTAGATACTGTGAGGCTGTTTCTGCCTGGCGATTCCAGAGCGTTACGCGAAACCAGGTTGTCTGATCTTGCATCTCACCGTTTTTGTCCTTACGGCGGTCGTTCGTTGCCATGGTGAAACTGCAGACAGGAGTACCTTGAGGCGTATAACGCAATTCCGGATCACGGCCCAAGTTTCCCACGATGATGATTCTGTTAAAGGACATGAGGAGCCTTTCTTTCTTCTGGGATTTTCGAAACGACGCGATACTACTCGCGCGCAACGGAAGAATCAAGCGCGACCAAATTCAACAAAAGTGTCGCTATCGCGCTAGGGAAATGATTTCTGATAGACTGTCGGCTCGTTCAATTGATTGCATAATGAAGCCTAGAGTCTACATCGAAACACTTGGCTGTCAGATGAATGTCGCTGACACCGAGCGAGCAGCAACTAACCTGCGCGCTTCTGGCTACGATCTTTGTGATTCAGAGAGTGAAGCTGATGTAGTTCTTCTGAACACGTGTTCTGTAAGAGAAAAAGCAGAACAAAAAGTGTTCACACGCATTGGTGAAGTTCGCGCTGCGCGGCCGAATGATCGCAGGCTGAAGGTTGGTGTAATGGGTTGCGTTGCGCAACTTGAAGGCGCGTCAATTTTTAGACAAGCGCCCTCGGTGGACCTCATCATTGGAACGCGCGCAACCGATCGAGTAGCCGCACTGATCGACAGAGTCCGAGACGGCGAACGAAAAGTCATAGACCTGGACGAGCGTGGACAACACGATTCCTGGGAAGTATCGCCAGTCGAGCGTCACTCGCCTCACGTTGCGTTTATTCCCATCATCGAAGGCTGCAACAAGTTCTGTTCTTTTTGTATCGTCCCTTATTCGCGTGGCAGAGAGAAGAGTAGACCAGCCGCTGAAATAGTCGAAGAAGCTCATCGACTCAAAAATCTTGGGTACAAAGAGATTCACCTGATCGGGCAGAACGTAAATAGTTATCGACCAGGCGTTGAAGATGGGCTCGAAGGATTCCGAGGCGCGACGCTATTCAGCAGGTTGTTGCGTGCCGTAGCCGCGACCGAGATGCCTAGAATTAAGTTCACGACTTCCTTCCCAAGAGACTTCCACCCCGACATCATTACCGCCATCGAAGAGAATGCGAATCTTTGTGACTGGATACATTTGCCGGTCCAATCAGGCAGCGATCGAATCTTGAAGTTGATGCGACGTGGTCATACCCGGGCTGATTATCTCAAGCGAATCGAACGTATCAGGGCATCAACTCGAAAACTTGCATTGACGAGTGATGTTATCGTTGGGTTTCCGGGTGAGACCGAAGAAGATTTTCGTGAGACGTTAAGCTTGGTCCAGCAATGTGATTACGATAGTCTTTACATCTTCAAATACTCAAAGAGACGCGGAACGCCGGCAGCGAGTTTCACTGACACTGTGTCTGAGGATGAAAAGAAGGCACGATTCCTTGAGCTCGAAGAGGTGCACAGAAAAGCGCAGCGCGAAGTCTATCGTTCTTATATTGGTCGAAAACTGAGCGTGCTGGCGGAGCGAAAGAGTTCGAGATCGGAATCAGATCTGAGTGGGCATTCAACGTGTCACAAGGTGGTTAACTTTACCGGGTCGAGTAAACTCGAGGGTGAGATCGTCGATGTCGTCGTTACTGAAGCTAAGAGAAATAGTCTTTATGGTGATTTAGTAGAACGAGCGGGCGTTGCGTAGCGTAAGAGGTGCTGTATGGAAATCGAAGTAAAGATCCGAGCCTTAATGATGGATCCAAATAGCGGGACACCAATTATCATTTTGAAAGACGTTCAAAGTGATACGATGTTGCCGATCTGGGTCGGCGCATATGAAGCAAATGCCATTGCTCTCGAGATTGAAAAGATTTCGCCTCCGCGTCCGATGACTCACGACTTGCTAAGGAACCTGATTCGTCAGATCGGAGCCGAGGTTGAAAGAGTCGTTGTAACGAACCTTCAGGACAACACCTTCTTCGCAGAGATTGAAATGCGTAACAGCGAAGGCGACCGAATGGTTTTAGACTCGCGACCCTCGGATGCGATTGCACTCGCACTGCGCACAGACTGTCCGATCTACGTCAACGTGGAAGTGATCAAGGCCTCGCAACACTCGATGCCGATTGAAGAGGGTGAAGAATCAGAAGTCACCGGCAATGAGGAAGAGTGGCCGGACGTAATCGGCGAGGCCGGCGATCTGCCAATGTAGTTTGCGCGCGTTTTGTTTGATTTCATGTATCACATAAACCTGAGAATCCTACTGTGCCGCGACTGGTAATAGCCATCGCTAATCAAAAAGGTGGAGTAGGAAAGACTACTACCGCCATCAATTTGGCAGCCGCTTTCGCCCGCCACGGAAAACGTGTCCTCCTTCTCGATCTCGATCCTCAAGGGAATAGTTCGATCTCGTTTTTGGATCCGCAGACCGTCGAGCGCTCAGTCTACGAGTTTATGATGGATGGACAGGCGCCGGTCGAAGAATCGGTCTATAAAACGCCCGTTGAGAATCTCGACTTGGTTCCGGCGCGAATCAGTCTCGCTAAGATGGAGGCGAAACTTGTGGGCGATTTTGACGCCCCGTTCCGACTAAAAGACCGACTACAACCATTTCGAAAGACTTACGAAGTCATAGTCATCGACACGCCACCCACTTTAGGTTTGATCACGGTCAATGCTTTGGTAGCTGCTACTCATGTATTGATCCCGATCCAGTCGTCGTACTTTGCACTCGAGGGAACTGACGATCTGTTGGAGACAATCGAGAAGGTCAAAGCTCGTCCGA
>QHXL01000429.1:699-1478 GCA_003222935.1 Acidobacteriota bacterium | reverse complement strand
GTTGCTGGGAGTTTTGGTTACGTTACATGACAAACGCACAACGCTCGCACGAGAAGTACATGAACAGATCAAGAAAGTTTTTGGCCCCAAGCTATTTGAGACTGTCATTACAAAGAGCGTGAGACTCGAGGAGTCGCCCGCCTACAAAGAGTCGATCTTTAGTTTTGCACCAAACTCGTCGGGTGCAATTGAGTATGCAAAACTTTGTGAAGAGGTAATAAGCCGTGTCTAAGAGGGGTTTACCAACAGGTCTGCAAATGCGCCACGACGCGCACTACGTCGAAGAGTTATCACAGCACCGGCCGCAACAGATTGGGCGCATGATTCCGCTCGACAAGATCGATCCCAACCCCGAGCAGCCGCGTTCCGACTTTGGTGATCTGACTGAGCTTACGGCTTCGATTGCCGAAAAGGGCGTGTTGGAACCACTGCTGGTTAAGCCCAATCGTCTGACGGGTCGCTGGATGATCATCGCGGGTGAACGTCGATTTCGGTCTGCACAACGGGCAGGTTTGACTGAAGTGCCTTGTGTGGAGATGGAAGTTGACGAAGGCACGATCGCCGAAATTGCGCTGATTGAAAACATGCAGCGTAAGGACCTGACGATCTGGGAAGAAGCTGATGGTCTATTGGCGCTCACAGAACGTTTTGGCTATACGCACGACGATGTCGCGCGAAAAGTCGGCAAGAGTCGAACGACTGTTACTGAAGCTATGGCCATAGCAAGGATTCCTGAAGAGGTACGAATCATCTGCAAAGAGGGTGACATCACTGCCAAG
>QHXL01000429.1:0-527 GCA_003222935.1 Acidobacteriota bacterium | reverse complement strand
CGTTGATCTTGCGAGCAGTTGCCGATGAGATCGACGAGGTCGATGACCAGGTCTCTGGTGGCTGACCGCCACGGCTTCGCCCAAAGTTTAGCCGCATATTTACGCAGAAAAAAGCAGATCAGAAATAAGAGAGGTGCAATGTCTCTTTCTCATAAGTTCCGATCTGCGTTTTTCTGCGTAAATCTGCGGCTAACGTTTCTGGCTTTCGTATTCCGCTTTCTTTGGCACTCCTTGCGGACCTGTAATTACTTCGAGGCAAGACTTTTCTTTTTCTCAGCTGCTGCGCGTTTTTGCAGACCCTTGGCCCAACGTTCAAACGTTGGTTGAAGCGGTTTGAAGAGACGTGCTCGAAAGCTGTGCTTCCTCTCATTCCAGAGCTTCAACTGTTTTTCGGTGTAGGTGCGAATCGCCGGTTCGAGTTGTGTCTTCTTCAAAGAGTGTCGCAGCGTTAGGTGATAGTGCTGGGCTACAAGTGAAATCACCAGTGCGACTAAATTGCTCTTGAACGACATCCGCGGAACGATTCG
>QHXL01000483.1 GCA_003222935.1 Acidobacteriota bacterium | reverse complement strand
TATCTGCTTGTCCCCCGTCTCACCGTTCGACTTGATCTGATCAGTCATCAAGGCAAGATGGCGCAAGTCAGCAAGAGTTTGATCATGCAGGTCGCGCGCGATTCGTCGCCGTTCTCGTTCTGCTTCATTAGCTAGGTTCAAACGTGCATCTGCCAATTCACGGTTTGCACCGACCAGCGCCGCACTCGTCGCCACGATTCTTCTACGTTCAAGTATGGCCCATAACAGCGCGAGCAACGCGAGTGCCAGGAGAATAGCGAGTGCTGTCGAGGTCCAGGGGAACGGCGCCCTGGCAACGGTGAACGAGAAAGACAACGGCTGCGATACGGCCAGGTCGTTAGTGAAAGCGCGTGCCGCAACTGTGTACCGACCGGGTTTCAAACCCTCCATCGTGAATTGCGACTCACGCGACAATTTCTGCTTCACGGTGTTTCCACTACCGTCTACTAACGTGAAGGCATACTGAAATTGCTCGGGAAAGGTACGACTGCTAATGGCGGTAACGTCGAGCAGCAAACTGTTTTGCGGATACTCGAGATCGAGTCCGCCCTGTAACTCACTGAGCGCGTGTACGCGCTTGCTGACAACACGTGTCGCAGAAAGACTCGGTTCAAACTTTCCCGGTTCGTAACGCGCGACACCTCGGCTAGTGCGGATCAATACGACGTCCTTGTTGTCCGCCTTTTTCTGTTGTAGTACAGCGAAAACATTTTGCGAAGGGAGTCCTTGTTCTGAGTCGAGCTCCGAAACTACGGGACCAACCTGTGTATCCAGCAGAATACGAAGTAGCCCGTTTCCCCTCGTGCCGCACCAAACTTCGTTTGTCTTTTCAAAAGCAACGAGGAAACGCGCATCGACATTTGCAACTACCTGGCTGCACTGGTTCTGCGGCGGGCAGAGATAGACACCGCCACTCGTCCCAAACCACAGTGAACCGTCCGGGGTTCGCGTCATAGCGCGCACTGCGGCGCCTTTTAACAGATCAAAGGTAGGTTCAGGCTGGATAGTCTTGCCGTCGGATGAAAACACTCCGTCTTTTACGGTTCCGATTAATAGACGCGAGTCGCCATCGGCAAGCAGACTGATAACTTCCCGATTACTGGCGATTGCATTTGCCCACCCTAAGCTTGAACGGCTCGGATCAAGACGCTCGACCCCGCGACCGTAGATCGCGAAATAAGTCGAGCCGCGAAACTCAGTGATTGCCCGAACACTCCCGGCTGCATCGGCTGCTCCCGAACTCGATTCCAAGCGCGTGAACGTCAACGACTCGATATTGTTTGTTTGCTTCGCTCCCACATAAAAACCGCTGGCGGCAGCAACCAGGAGTCGCGACTGTTTGTCTTCAGCTGTAGCGTAGATGATGTTGCGGCCCAGTTCGGCAATCGGATTCCACGTGAGTTTTTCGTCGTCGTAAACAAAAAGGCCTCTGTTGGTCCCGGCCAGGATTCGTCCCGACGAGGTTTGAAAAAGCGATCTGACAAAATTAGTTTCACTGCTGTCTCCGATTGACTCGACCCGAGGCGCATGCAAATCGTAACGGCAAACGCCCCGGTCCGTGCCGAACCAGATAACGCCTTCCCGATCAGGAAAGATCGCGTAAACGTGGTCTGATCGAAGTCCTCCAGCGGTACCGTCGAACGTGAACCGTTGGCTCTTGTCGGAAATCCGAAAAACTCCGCGGCCATCGGTGCCAATCCAGATCTCCTTGCCGATTGCTCGAATCGCCATCACCGGGCCAGTCGGATCATCAACGCGCGTCAGTTCAGACGGTTCTTTGCCTGACAAGGCGCCAGGTTCTTCCTTCTTGCTGCGTACTCCTACCCAAAGTTTTCCTTCGTGGTCCTGGGCCAGCGCGTTGACGAAGTAAGCCATCGGGTGCATCTGGGTCTCTTTAGCCGCGCCAGCTTCAATCTCCATCACGCCACGGCTCAGCGTACCCGCGAACAAATGGTTGTTGCTCATGGAGAGACTTGTGATTGCTAGTGGCCCAGGACGATCGCGATCCGCACTTTCGAGTGGTTGCGATAAAAGCGGGCGAGTGTCGATAACTTCCTTTGGTCCGGTAGATGTTTGTCTACTGCCCCCGATTTCACTATTTGTGTCCGTCGCATTCACTACGAGCACGCGTGAGTCGTACACCTGCCCTTGTTCGGTGCTCAGCAAAACGCGTCGTGGTTCCGGATTGATGATCGACGAGATGGTCTTGCCGGCGGTCTCTTTAATTGCTTCAAAACCGTTCCCGGTTAAGCGCGCTGCACCGGCTTCAGTTCCGACCCAAAGCGATCCGTCCTGGTCCACCTGGAGCGCCATCACGCGACCAGCGGGCAACGCCGGATCGTTGATCGTCTGTGTGCGACGCCCGTCGAACCTGGCGAGTCCCGCTTCAGTGCCAAACCACATGGCTCCGTCGTTTGTCTGCGCAATCGCATGCACCCGATCGGATGGTAGACCATGAAACAACGTCACAGCGCCCCACTGATGAAGGCCTGTTATCGGGGTCGGGGATGGCGACGGAGAAGGCGAAGGGGAAGGGGACGGCGATGGAGATGCTTGTGGTTCGGCTGACTGTTGCGGGGTGGCTGTTGAGTTCCTCAAAAACAGAGCGGTAAACGCCAGGCAGACAACCAGAACAAGGACACTCACCGCAGAGTGACGCGCTCGTCGTCGCTTCAGTTTAGTTGCATCGTAAGCCTGATTTTGGGGTCGCGGAAGGTTCACAGCAATTTGCTGAATGGTCTCTGTGATTTCTCTGCGTCTCTGCGTCTCTGAGTCTCTGTGGTGAAACTATTCGATCTCCTTTATCACCACAGAAGCACAGAGACGCAGAGAAATCACAGAGAGTTATCGCTTCTTAGTAGTTGTATTGCCTTCTTTCTTTTCTTCTTCAGCAAAGCGCTTCTGATCGCGAGTTAGCCACGCTTCGAGATCCTGCGAGGCTTTTTCCAGCTCATCACTATTCAGTAGCCCACGACGCAAGGCTTCGAAAAATGCCCGGGTGCGGATGTTATAGGCGAGTTTTTCATACGCCTCCTGATCAGTGCCTTCAGCAACGGAGACGAAGAGTTTTTCATAAAGTGTAGCCAGCCTGCTCTCGACACCACGCA
>QHXL01000482.1:1906-9321 GCA_003222935.1 Acidobacteriota bacterium | reverse complement strand
TTGAGAGAGCAAAAGGGTCACAGAAAGATTAGAAAGGCCCCGAATGTCAATAGATGATTGCGCCCAATTCATCGCTTGCCACCCTTCCCAGCTTGTACTTGTTAGAGAGGCTACTTGGTAAGGACTCACTTCTTAAATAGCTTTGCGAACGCATCCCGAGCACTTGATGGGGGTCCTGACGAGGATGAGGTATCACGCTCCACAACAGTTCGCGACGTAAACAGCTCGCAAGTGTTCCGAGCGTTCTTATTCATTATGCGGGTGGGGATCGTTTTCCGACATTCAAATCGGGCCCCCGGATCGAAGTAGTCACACTGGCGGCAGGTGTGGAGATCGGCCTTACACTTTGGGCAAGCACTGTCATGGTTGACGACGTTTGGCGCCTTCGTCCCGCATGAAGTGCACTTCACTGATTCACTAAACGCCATCATCTTTGGCGATCGCGGCCCTTCACGATCGCGCGGCGGTGATTGTTGTGGCTTAGGTTTTTGCGGCTCATGATCGCTGTCACGATAACCGCGCTGTCGATATTTTCGGTCGCTCATCTCCAGCCTCCAAATCGCGAATGCCGACTACGGCTTGATCAACTCCAGATATGCGTCAGGTGTATCCGGATGACGATACTTGTATAACTCTGCCACCGTTTCCTGCACCCGGGAACGGGTATCTCCGTAAGTGTTATTACTTGCCGTCAACTTTAGAAACTTGATCCAGCGATCAAGCGTGGCGTCTGCAGCCTCGTGCACTTCTTTTAGCGTTGCTTCCACCTGCGCACGGGGAGTGGCAGCGTTCCTCTCCTCCGAAGGAATGGCCTGGTACTTCTCGACCGCCTTCAAATATCTGTCCTGATAAATTCTTCCGCTCGAGAAAAAACTGAAAGCATTCGCAGGATCGATCTTGCCGGCCTTTTCGTAATACTCGACTGCGCTATCAAGGTTATTGTTGCGCAGTTCGATTCCGCCCAATACCTGATAGAAGTAGGCCAGGGTCTCGTTGAGTTTCCACCCGGCGGCCTCAACTGGTTTCTTGCCCGACTCGAGTAACTTTACTGCCCTCCGAGTATATCCTTCGGCTTCCGTGGCGTGTGTAAGATTAGGCGGCCTGGCATTCACTTCATTGATGTTCAGATGTTGCGCTAGCGGCAAAAGGTAATTGATATTTTCTGGATCTGCTGCAAGGGCTTCGTTGCCAAGAGCGATCAGGGCTTCAGAATTCTTCGAGGTGTAGGCGAGGTTGAATAGCTTGCCCCGGGCGTTAGGGACCCATTTATTCAGATAGACCGCATACTTTCCCTTGGGAAACTCCTGGAGGTACGTCTTCGCAAGTTCATATGATTTCGGCAGATCATTGCCCGCGTTTGCTTCATACCAAACTTTGTAAGCAGCATTGTCAGGGTCGTCCTGCGAAGTTTGCTGAATACCGAACCCAACTTCGATTTCTCGGGCCGCTAAGGCCGAACTACCCGGAGCGAAACTTGACGACATCAAAACAACTAGAAGTCCTAACAGACATGTTCGGATCATTAGGGACTCTACTTTCAGAAGTTGCGCTGAATCTAAATTGAATACGTCACATTGTCCACACGAAACCGAATGACAGTGAAGTCAGTACCGAAAAGTGGTAGCGTCAAGTCCACCGGTGATTAGTTGATCGCTCTGGCTCAACAACCAGCCGACACTACTGCGTTTCTGTACTGACTTCACTGTCACTATGCTTGCTAAATCAGAATTGGCTAACATATTGTTTCTGTTGAACCCCCCAACACTTCTCCGGTATAGAATTGAATAAAACGCACTGAGCGCTAGCATTTGTCGAATGGAGAAAAATTGCGCAGCTCGCTCAAAGCTTACGCCCTGGGCCTTATCGCTGTATTAGCGGCAGTGTTCCTTCGTCGGTTGCTCGACCCGTTGCTGGGCGATTCGTATCCTCTAGTCACTCTGTTCGGCGCAGTTGCAGCTGCTGTGTGGCTGCGGGGCTATCGGCTCGCGATCCCTGTCTCCTTACTGGGCTATCTCGCCTGTCATTTCTTTTTCCTCGAGCCTCGACACCACTTCGATCTTACCGGGACTGACAATATAGTTGGCCTGGTTGCTTACCTCTTTACCTGTTCGCTGATCATTCTGTTTGGCGAAGCGATGAAGACTGCGCAAACACGGGCTAGTCAACAGAGCGAAGTGTTAAGAGTTACCCTCGGAAGTATTGGCGATGCAGTGATAACCACTGATACGGAAGGACGTATCACTTATATGAATCGAGTCGCTGAATCCTTGACTGGCTGGTCCTTCCGGGAAGCGCACAATCAACCGCTCCAGGCAGTATTTCAGATTGTCAACGAATCGACTCGCTTACAAGTTGAAAACCCCGCCAAGAGAGCTTTGCAAGATGGCATCGTGGTCGGCCTGGCAAACCACACCGTGCTAATTAAGAAAGACGGCAATGAATGTCCTATCGACGATAGCGCCGCGCCAATACGAGATGAAGAAGGACGTGTGACCGGTTGTGTACTGATTTTTCGCGATGTAAGTTCACAGCGTGCGCTTGAACGAGACAAGGCGCAACAACTCCTGACAGCCCGCCTCCTGGCGTCGATAGTTGAATCATCGAATGACGCGATCATAGGTAAGACGCTCGACGGCGTTATTCAAAGTTGGAACGCTGCTGCCGAGCAACTCTTTGGATTCACTACTGAACAAGCTGTGGGCCAACACATATCTTTCATTATTCCAGACGAACGCATTGATGAAGAGACCCACATTATCTCGAGCTTGAAAGCTGGAAAGCGGGTCGAGCATTTTGAAACTGAGCGCGTTCGTAGTGATGGTAAACGCGTCTCCGTCTCTCTGACGGTCTCACCGATCAAGGACGACACCGGCAGTGTTGTTGGGGCATCGAAGATCGTCCGTGATTTCACGAAACAACGTGCGGTAGAGGAGCGCGAACGAGAGTTATTGGCCCAGGCTGCGGAGGCAAACGCAAAGTTCCAGGCATTCTTCGAGCAGGGCGCGCTGTTTGCCGGGATCGCCGACGTGAGCGGGACAGTGGTGGCGGCCAACCGTCAGTCGTGCTTTCATGGGAAGGCTGCGGGTTCACAAAGGAGCAAGTTGTTGGAAAACCATTTTGGGAATGCCCCTGGTGGTCACCTTCTCAGGACTTGGTGGATCAGATCAAAAAGGCTTCCAACGAAGCGGCGGCTGGCACATCGTTTCGTGCGGAGATGCCCTACTTCATCGGTGATGGCAGCCAACGTATTGCCGACGTCATGATTCAACCTATACGTGACTCCTCAGGGAAAGTTATTTTTCTGGCGCCCACAGGCACTGACATCACGGATCGCAAACAGGCTGAAGCAGACCGAGAAAAGTTTGTCACACTCGTTGAGAACAGTACTGACTTCGTTGGCATGTGCGATCTGAACGGAATTCCCTTCTTTATCAATCGAGCCGGACTGGAGATGGTGGGGCTCGACTGCATCGAACAGGCGCGCAGTACACCGGTTGCAGATTTCTTTTTCCCGGAAGATCAACCCGCAATCATGAACGAGTTTTTTCCGGCCGTAATGGAAGCAGGTCACGGCGAAGTTGAGATCCGGTTCCGTCACTTCAAGACGGGCAAAGCACGTTGGATGGCTTACAAGGTTTTGAAACTTACCGATGGCGATGGACATCCCGTTGCTCTTGCGACGGTCAGCCAGGACGTTACTCAACGAAGACAGCTGGAAGACGACTTACGCAGGCTGGCAGCGGATCTTTCGGAGGTCGACCGTCGTAAAAATGAGTTTCTTGCGACCCTGGCCCACGAGCTAAGAAATCCACTGGCGCCCATGGCCAACATGCTCGAAGTATTGAAGCGGGCAAACGTGGATAGTGGCACCCTCGAACAGGCGCGCGACACCATGGAGCGACAGCTGCATCAGATGGTTCGACTCGTCGACGATCTCCTTGATTTGAGTCGTATCACTCATGATCGTCTCGAATTGAGAACGAGTGAAGTCGAACTGGCAGCCGTGGTGAAACAAGCGATCGAAGTAGTTAGGCCGCATATCGAAGCTGCAAATCAGGAATTGCGCGTGGTTCTTCCTGAGGAGCCTGTTTACCTTAATGCGGACCCGGCAAGGTTGGCGCAGGTGTTTGGCAACCTGCTCAACAATAGTTCCAAGTACACAAACGCTCACGGAGCTATCTCTGTGACGGCAGAACTGGTTGATAGTGAAGTAGTCGTTAGCGTTAAGGATAACGGCGCAGGCATACCGTTCAATAAACTAAGAGACGTCTTCGATATGTTCACACAGGTCGATCAGTCGTCGGAACGTTCGCAGGGCGGTCTCGGGATTGGTCTAACGTTAGTGAAACGCCTGGTAGAACTGCATGGAGGCTCTGTCGAGGCCAGAAGTGATGGTGAAGGAAAAGGCAGTGAGTTCCTGGTGCGTCTACCGGCCGCTGTAGCAGGCAGCGATCTGCCAGCCCCGGATCCGGCGAACGAACCTGAGTCGACTTTGACACGTCGTATCCTGATTGTTGACGACAATAGAGACTCTGCAGATTCGCTCGCCATGTTGCTGGAGATTACAGGTAACGAAACCTTCATGGCTCATGATGGAATTGAAGCAGTCGAATTAATTGAAAAATATCGGCCGGAAGTCGTGCTGTTGGACATAGGTCTACCGAGATTGAACGGACATGAAGTTTGCCGCCGGGTGCGTGAACAAGAATGGGGTAAAGACATTGTGGTGATTGCGCTCACCGGGTGGGGCCAGGAAGAGGATCGGCGCAGGTCTCAAGAAGCAGGCTTTACAAGCCCGTGGATTACGACGCCCTCCTAAAACTATTGAACAAGCTGACCAACGGCAAGTGAGTGATCTGTAGGGGCGGCACTCCGTGGCCGCCCCTCGTTAACTCCCTAGAAGTAACGTTATTAAGGCCCTCTTGGCGAACGATCGAAACAACAAGGAGGAGCAATGTCGGTAATTAATTCACAAGAGTCGCTACAGAATCACCAGCCAAGTCTCGTTAAGGGTCTAGCTGCAGGAGCTATCGGGGGACTGGTAGCATCGTGGGTTATGGAGAGGTTTCAGTACGCCTGGATGGCAGTGGCAAGTAACAAAGATCAGACCCGGGAGCCTGCTGAAACGTCAAACGAGGAACCCGCAACCGTCAAAGCGGCGGAGATGGTTTCTCGAAAATTCTTCAGGCATGAGTTGGCAAAAAGTGAAAAGAAGATCGCTGGCGATGCTGTGCATTATGCGACCGGTGGAACTTCTGCCGCAGCTTATGGCGTCGCAGCCGAGTTTGTTCCTGAGGTTACTGCTGGCGCCGGCATCCCCTTCGGCACGGCAGTCTGGTTGGTCATTGATGAAGGAGCAGTGCCGTTGATGCACCTTTCTAAAGGACCAGCGGAGTATCCACTTTCGACCCACCTCTACGCGCTGGCCTCACACTTTGTCTACGGAGTAACAACTGAAGTGGTGAGGCGCTCGTTACGTCGCAGTGTTTTGAGTTAACCGTTGCGGTGTTGTAGATGACTTCAAAACCCATAAGCCGCGCGGCACTCGAGAAGCTACAACGCGACACATTTGGCTACTTCAAGAAAGAAACTAATCCCAAGAACGGGCTCGTCCCCGACAGCACCCGCCGCGGATCGCATTGCAGTATTGCTGCTGTTGGACTGGCGCTTGCCGCCTACCCGATAGCAGTTGAGCGCAATTTCGTCTTGCGTGAAGAGGCGGTAGAACGTGTACTCACGACTCTGCGTTTCTTTTGGCGGAGCCCGCAAGGCACAGCACCCGACGCTACCGGCTATAAAGGATTCTATTACCACTTCCTCCACATGGACTCGGGACGCCGCGCCTGGGAATGCGAAGTCTCGACTATCGATTCGACAATTCTGATTGCCGGCGCACTTTCCGTTGCCACCTACTTCGATCAGGAAACGGAACAAGAACACGAAGTTCGCACCCTTGCTGATAACCTGTATCGTCGAATGGACTGGCAGTGGGCCTTAAATGGCGAGGGAAAGGTGTCGATGGGGTGGAAACCGGAGTGCGGTTTTCTACCCTGGTGTTGGGAAGGATATAACGAGTCGATCCTGCTACACGTCCTTGGTCTGGGATCGCCTACTTATCCGTTGCCTGCGGAAACGTACAAGGCTTTTACCTCGACGTATGCCTGGCAAGAGATCCATGGTCAGCAGCAACTTTACGCCGGTCCGTTGTTTATTCATCAACTGTCACACCTCTGGATAGACTTTCGAGAGATTCAGGACGACTTCATGCGCGAAAAGGAGATCGACTACTTCGAGAATAGTCGCCGGGCCACGTACACGCAGCAGCAGTATGCGATTAGCAATCCTCGCGAGTTTAGAGGTTACAGTAAAGATATTTGGGGAATCACAGCTTCGGATGGACCAGGTCCGGCCCAACTCACCATCGATGGAATCCGTCGCAACTTTTTCGATTACGAGGCAAGAGGAATTCCGTATGGGCCAGACGACGGCACCATTGCGCCATGGGCAGTTGTGGCGTCATTGCCATTCGCGCCGGAGATTGTTTTGCCGACACTTCAGCACTTCAATGAAGCTTATCCTGAGATGACGAGTGAGTATGGATTCAAGTGCAGCTTTAACCCAACATTCGCAGCGGACGACCAGGGCGAGAAAGGCTGGATATCGAAAGGCTATTACGGTCTGGACCAGGGTCCTGTTGTGATCATGATTGAAAACTACCTTTCCGGTTTCTTCTGGACGCTGATGAAGCGGTGCCCTTATCTGGTTACCGGTTTACACCGAGCCGGCTTCAAAGGAGGCTGGCTGTAACATTGTCGGGGCGGCACTCCGTGGCCGCCCCTTCGTTCAATTCCGACGCCGTTGTGTTTCAAAGAAGGGTGACCACGGAGTGCCACCCCTACAAAACTGCTCCGATTCAGAACACGTCTGAACTATCAATCTCATAATCGCGTGCAAACGCTCTGGGCACGATTTTCGCTAGTGAATGGGTAGGAGGAACTATGGAAGCAACTCGAATTACAGTCGATGAAGTAAAAGAACGGATGGATCGTGGCGAACAATTCACCTTTATTGACACTCGCAACCCAGTAGCATGGTCAGAGTCGGATAAGAAACTTCCCAACGCGATCAGAATTCCGGCTAACGAGCTAGATCAACACCTTGATGAAATACCCAAGGACCGTACAGTGATTATTTACTGCACTTGACCACATGAAGGATCAAGCGCCCGTGTGGCGCAAGACATTGCTGAACGTGGTTGGAAGAATGTGCACCCACTATACGACGGATTTAACGCCTGGGTGAAAGCGGGCCTACCACTAGATTCGAAGTAGTCGTGTCAGACGTGGCAAACGGATCATTTCATTAGAGATTCGTTTGTAGTCTACACGATGTTCTACTTAATCCGTTGTGCTCTT
>QHXL01000482.1:0-1865 GCA_003222935.1 Acidobacteriota bacterium | reverse complement strand
AGGCCAAATCGATTGATCGACGCCCTGCGATCCGCCCCAAGTACCGCCTACTGCAATATTAATAAGTAAGTGGAATGGCTTATCAAACGGCCACTGATGGTAGTCAGCCGCAGGATTCGTAAGCCGCTCGTTCTTGAACGTGAAGAACTGCTGTTGATTCACGAATGCGCGAATCTCGTTTGGTGTCCACTCGATGGTGTAGGTATTAAATTCTGTACGCGAGGTTGGGACATTGATTTTGGCGGTTTTCTGGGTATTGATGGAGTGGTTATAAGCCTTCGTATGCACTGAAGAATGGACCACGTCCGGATCAAAACCAACGTGCTCCATAATGTCGATTTCCCCGCCATTGGGCCAGCCTCCGTAAACCTTACTACTCGGTAGCAACCAGATGGCGGGCCAACTGCCGCGCCCCGACGGTAACTTTGCTCTCACTTCGATGCGTCCATAGGTCCAATCACCTTTACCTTTCGAGACTAATCGCGCCGACGTGTACTCCTGCCCATTCATGGCCTCTCGTCGTGCTTCAATGATGAGGAGACCGTTTTCTACACGGGCGTTCTCTTTGCGGTGTTCCGAGTAGTATTGCAACTCCTTATTTCCCCAACCTTGCCCGCCAACGTCATATCCCCATTTCTTCGGATCGGGCAGGCCGTGGTAGTCAAACTCATCCGCCCAAACCAATCGCCATTGGGTCGCGCCCTGCGGACCGGGTGATGTTAATGACGGTGGTTGAGAATTGAATTGAAAGGTTGTGGCGACTAAGACGAGCGCGCAAAGTGAATTCCGGATGTATATATTTTCCCACATGACGATCCACGAAATTACACGAAATATGACGAAACCCAAATCTCCCAAAACTTTATTTGTTGTTGTTTCGTGTGAGTTAGTGGATCGTGTCGCCTGGTCTCTGCTGCGGTGCGTAATCTGTGGATAAGGTTTTCTGACATCACCGGGAGATCCGCAGGTTCGAAAAGTGCGCAATGGTACCCGATCCAATCCAAAGCGCTACGGATCCTTTGCTAAGCCCCTGCTTGAGATCGTTCACGATCAGTGTCGGTTGATCCGCGCCATTGACATACAGCCGCGCCTTGTCGCCACGCACTTCAATCTTCACCTTGGTCCACTCTCCTGAAAGAAGATCAACATAAGACTCATACACACCGGGAAAATCCTTCCGCAAGAGTTGCCAGGGAAAGCCCGGCATCGAAATGTATTGAGTTGAATGATTGCGACGTAATTGATCCTCTGCACGTCCATTCGTCGGTCGTAAATAGAAGCATTCAAAACGAGACTGATCTGCCGCAACACGGAAAGCAATCCCCACAAATCCGCGTGAGCCCTCGGGAGCGTTTGGGGCCGGTTCTCCTGCCAGATCGACTTCAATAGTGCCATCCTGGAAATCAGATTTTGGCAGAACGACCACACTTTCCGCAGTACCTGCTGCGCCCGACGTCGCCTCTTGAACTCGCAGTCCCTTTCGACCTTTGTACGTAACGGTTTCAGCTTTCATATTGCCAAGCTGTAACTGGTCGGGGGAGTCCAACGAAACGGTCTGCACTTGTCCGGCTTCGACCGTGAGGAAGACACTCGAGATCACCGTAATAACCGCGATAAGCATCACTACTAACGAACGAGAACTTTTCCAGTAGAGTAATCTCATTCCTGCTCCTCCCCAAGCTTTGAGTCTATTTCGTTGCATCCTATACGGATGTTCCAGGGAGTTAGGTTCAATACTTTGCCAGCGGATCTTCTCTAATCGTTCGGCCTCCAGTTTTATGGACTCCTATCCACGGCTGCCCTTTCAAGCTTGCGCCGGAAACGCGGGTCCCTAAAACACAACCACCGCGGACGAGGAGGTAGAT
>QHXL01000481.1:469-3621 GCA_003222935.1 Acidobacteriota bacterium | reverse complement strand
GATTTACATCTGGTCAGGCCGTTGATCTGGTGAGTCATTTTGAAGGTGAAGAGCGGACCGCGCATCGTTTCACGGTTGTACCGTATGATATCCCGCCGGGATGTGCCGCAACTTACTTTCCCGAAACGAATGTTTTAGTGCCGGTGAACCACGTAGCTGAAAGGAGCAACACGCCGGCATCGAAGTCAGTCGTGATCAGTATCAAGCCGATAACTAAGGATTGAGTGGCCTATGAGTTCAAAAGCTGCAAAGAAAAAGCCGCGCGCACCGAGAGTCTCAAAGAAGTTGGCGAAGCAACCAGAGAAGTCGGTCAAAGGAAAAGCGTACGCGACGTTAGTTGCTGAGTTGCGAAGTTTACTCAAAGGCGAGTACGACTTTATTGCCAACACCGCTAACTTTTCAGCGCTGGTCTATAATTCACTTCCCGACGTCAATTGGGCAGGCTTTTATTTCCTCAAGGATGAAGAGTTGGTGCTTGGTCCATTTCAGGGAAAACCCGCCTGTGTGCGCATTCCATTTGGTAGTGGCGTTTGTGGATTTGCCGCGAAGCAGTGTGAAACTGTCATCGTGCCGAATGTACATGAGTTTCCTGGACACATAGCTTGTGATGTCGCTTCGAACTCCGAGATTGTCATTCCGCTTTTCGACGGCGAACGAGTGCTCGGCGTGTTCGACGTCGATAGTCCGACATTGAAAAGGTTTGACGACCAGGACGCCGAAGGGCTGAATGAGTTGGTCACGGTGCTTGTCGCACATGAAGAAGGACTTGATCAGTAAAAAAATCATTGCTCATAGCTCATTTTCCATTAGTCATTTGTCATTTTTTACAGCTCAAGGACCAGGGACCACGCTCGTTCGCACAACAAAAAGGGCGATCAATTAATCGATAAAATGACAAATGAGAAATGGAAAATGACCAACGACCAATGATTTTTTAAGGAGCAACTAGGGCTCTACCTGATGCTGACAATTCGAAAATCTAAGGAGCGCGGTCATTTCAACCACGGCTGGTTGAACACCTACCACTCCTTTTCCTTCGATCAATACTACGATCCTCGCTACATGGGTTTCCGCGGTCTGCGCGTGATCAATGAAGATTTTGTCGCTCCTGGTCGTGGTTTTCCCAAGCATGGTCATCGCGACATGGAGATCCTCACGTACATTCTCGAAGGAGCACTGAAGCACGAAGACAGCATGGGGAATGGTTCGGTTATTCGTCCCGGCGACGTCCAAAGAATGACGGCGGGAACTGGGGTCAGGCACAGCGAAGCAAATGAATCCGCCGACGAGTCAGTTCACCTGCTACAGATTTGGATCATTCCAAACGCTGATAATCTTGAACCCGGTTACGAGCAGAAAGCTTTTACGACTGAGGAGCGTGCGAATCAGTTGAGACTTATCGCGTCCAGTGATGGTCGTGATGGTTCTGTTACTGTGAACCAGGATGTGAGTTTGTTTGCTGCGATACTTGATCAAAACCACGAAGTTCAACATTCGATGAGTCTTCAGCGGTACGGTTGGCTACAAGTTGCGCGTGGCTCGGTTGACGTCAATGGCGAACGAGCAGACCAGGGAGACGGCATCGTGATTGTCGCCGAGACTGATCTAAAAATTCGCGCCAACGAACCGGCGGAAGTGTTGTTGTTTGATTTGGCTTAATCGCATCTGATCTGTGGACAACAGCATCCCATTAGACCAACCGAAAAGATGGACAGCGCTTAGCCTCCTGGCTATTGCTGAACTTCTCTGCCTGTCGCTTTGGTTTAGTGGTTCAGCGGTCGTTCCCGCCCTCAGCAAGGAATGGTCACTTACTGCATCCCAGGCAAGCTGGATCTCAATAGCGGTCCAACTCGGTTTTGTCGCAGGCACACTCATCAGCGCCGTTCTCAATCTCTCAGACATCATCAGCTCAAGACATTTGGTTGCGGTCGCTGGCATCACCGGCGCCATCGCCAACGCTTACTTCGGTCTTTACGCAAACGAGCCTCGCCCTGCCATTGCGCCACGTTTTATTACCGGCGTTTGCCTGGCGGGCGTCTATCCGCCCGGCATGAAGATCATGGCGACGTGGTTTCGCCATCGTCGTGGGATGGCCCTGGGAGTGTTAGTGGGCGCACTCACCCTCGGAAAGGCAACCCCGTACCTGGTCAATGGGCTTGGTAGTGCGAATTGGCGAAACAACGTTCTCTTCGTCTCCTTCCTCGCAGTGGTGGGCTCACTCATCGTCCTGTTTTTCGTTGAGGATGGACCATATGCATTGCCGCGCGCAACATTCGATTTGAAGCAAGTAGTACGAGTCTTCAGTAATCGTGGAGTGCGACTCGCAAGCTTTGGTTACTTCGGTCACATGTGGGAACTCTACGCCATGTGGATCTGGATTCTCGTGATGATGCGCGCCAGTGTGGCGGTCTACGGCGGTGACCAACGATTTGCCGAGATCAGTTCGTTCTTGATTATTGGCGCCGGCGCTGTCGGCTGCGTCGTTGCGGGTTTACTGGCGGATCGAGTGGGAAGAACTGTTGTGACTTCATGGGCGATGGGAATCAGCGGTGCGTGTTGTTTGCTAGTCGGTTTTCTCTACAGCGCGAATCCGTATTTCCTTTTGGTTATCGCCATCATTTGGGGAGCAAGTGTGGTGGCTGATTCGGCGCAGTTTTCTTCGTGTGTTACCGAGCTCGGCGATCCTCAGTACATCGGCACCGCGCTCACGATCCAGATGTCCTTGGGCTTTTTGCTGACAACCATCTCGATCGAGTTGATACCGAGGATGGCGAACCTGGTTGGATGGCGTTATGCGTTCATGATACTGGCGCCTGGCCCACTCTTCGGTGTTATTTCAATGTTGCGACTCCGCCAATTGCCAGAAGCTCTTCAGATCGCCCACGGGAAGAGGTAAGTCGGGGTGGCTGAGGCGTGCACGCGGGGACGCGTGCGGTCCCAGCAACGGCAACTCCTTTGGCGCGAGCGGCCATTAAAGAGTTACTCCCTTTAGTAGCTTCTTTGCACGACAGTGAACGTCGCTGCTGGGAGCGCACGCGTCCCCGCGTGCCTGCCTCGACTTCGAGTCTCGCGAGAGTTCTCTACTTGCCATCGCGTTACGTATTCCGTTAGTCTCACACCATGTTACGCCTCGTCATACGACACTGAGCCCG
>QHXL01000481.1:0-451 GCA_003222935.1 Acidobacteriota bacterium | reverse complement strand
GAATTGGTCGACCGGCATCCGCTTCGAGATCTACTGGAAGCGGATCCTACGTGCGCTCAGCCTCTCAAATTTTCCCAACATCAAACTGAATCGTTTTTTCAAGTGGACTGCTTCAGCAACCCACTTTCGAGGTGATCATGCAACAACCAGCTATTGACGTCAGCAACTTGAGGAAGTGTTTCCGCAAGCGCAACGGATTCCGTAAGTCGACCGAAGTGTGGGCACTCGACGGCGTTACTTTCCACGTTGCCGACGGAGAAACATACGGGCTACTTGGCCCAAATGGATCCGGCAAGTCGAGTTTGATTCGCATTCTTTCGACACTGCTCATCGCTGACATGGGTGAAGTGAGAATGCGCGGGTTTGAACTTCCGTCACAGCAGGATCAGGTGCGCCGAATTATCGGGCGAGTAAGCGTGGACGCAGCTTTCTACAAGAAATTATCAGCGCG
>QHXL01000480.1:3271-4951 GCA_003222935.1 Acidobacteriota bacterium | reverse complement strand
TGGTCGGGTAATAACCGACGATGTAACGCTGATTGATGTCTGAAAAAATTCTCGAGTAGATCGCTGAAGCCTGCGCGGGTTTTTCCAAAAAGTCGGTCCAACCCCCTGTTCTTGCCGCCACACCCGCAAGGGCCAACTGCACGATATACGACTCCTTCGCCTGATACTTCATTATCTCGTCTGACAGTGGCTCCCACGGTGCGCGTGCTTGAGCCTTCATCGTCTCCCTTTCGCTCGCTGAGAAACGAGACCATTGACCATCAAGTCTACTTTCGGTATCGAGCCTCGTTAAATTGATCTGCTCCTCTGGACTGCGATCTAGGAGTTGGTATCCCGGGACAATGGTGTAGATAGTTGCACGCGATTTCTCAGCGGCCCGATAAACATCAGCAAGACTGAATTCAGTCCGGTTCTCAAACATATAGGCCATTCGGAATTGAATATTTTCCTCCCATCCGGCTCGCATCTCTGCAGGCAGACCAGAAGGAAGTGAAGGCCTGATCACCGGGTCTTGTAAGCGATACACCTCGTCGCCATCCGTTTGAAAAACAATAATCGGCCGTTTGTCTTCGTCGCTGAATAACTCATTGAGTGTGGCCAGGAGCGCGCTGTACTGTTTGCTTTTGCCAATCCTTTGTTCACTGACACTAAAGAACCCTCTATTCGCTTTAGTTCTGTCAAACAGCGATTCAAGTTTGCTCTTTAACTTCTTTTTGTCGTCAGTGAAGTCGAGGATTAACTCGACGTCGTCTGTGACGATCGCCATTTTGTCCAACGGCGCCAGTTGATCGACCAGCACCTTTGCGGCGTCGATGCTGCTGCGGAGAAATGGGATTTGGCTTCCGCTGTAATCAATGATCAGAACAATAGTTCGTGGCACTGTTCGATTGTCACCAAGAAGGAAATGACCAACCTGTTGGGGAGAGCCCTCCTCGGAGATGGCGAAGTCTGATTCAGTTAAGCCGCGAACAGTGTTTCCAGCTTTGTCGACCACGAGGACGTCGAGAGATACGAGTGAGGTTTCGAAGCGAATGACATCGTCTTCGTCAGCGGCAGTCGAGCGTGTAGCCGGCTTTGTCTCGACCGTCTCCTTCTTTATCGGATTCCATTTGAGCTGCTTCAGGCTCGAGCCAAAGTCTTTCTGCTTCTTCTTAGACTCTTTCGACTGTGCAAATACGCCGCTGCTCAACGCGACACAACAGACAATTACCAGCGCACGACAAATTTGAGATCTATAACGCATCAATACTTTAGTAACCTGATGTCCGATATGCTTCTGTCTTGTCGTGACCCGGTAAAGAGCCCGTTGGAACTTCTATTTCGATCTCACGACAAGACAGAAGCATATCGGACATCGACCGCTTACTTTCCAGGTCGGACACCCCAGGTTGGTGGTGGTGGTTCTTTTGGCGACCTGTCGACCGGGCGTTCCTTCAACAGCCGCATTGCTTCCTGAACAGCACGTTCCAATTGCGGATCACGACCTGCAATTACTTCCCTGGGCCAATTCTCGACGTCGATGTCGGGTCCCACACCTTCATTCTCAATTGCCCAGCGACCGTCGCGCGTGAAGAACCCGCCGCGGGGAGCGATCATCGATCCACCGTCGATGAAAGGTGGCGTGTCGGCTGTATGGACCAGGCCACCCCAGGTGCGTTTACCGACGAGCACACCAATCTT
>QHXL01000480.1:0-3142 GCA_003222935.1 Acidobacteriota bacterium | reverse complement strand
GATGTAGTCAGCCGCGGAACCGCCACCATTAAATCTTTCGTCGACAATCGCACCCTTCTTGTCTTGTTGCGAGAAGTAATATCGATTGAAGCTGCTGTAGCCGGGTTGACCTGTGTTGGGTAGATAGACATACGCCAACTGTCCGTCGGAAAGCTTTTCAACAAGGCGCCTGTTCGATTCGACCCACGCCCGGGTGCGCAACGCTTGTTCGCTGGCCACTGGAATAACAGTGACAGTCGTGGCCCCTTGCATCGAAGCCGTCGAATTGATTGTCAAAGAAACTTGTCGGTTCGCGGTTCCGTCCAGGAGTCGATAAATGTTGTCAGGAGCTATTAACTCGACGCCGTTGATAGCAAGGATGTAATCGCCGACGTTTACGTTTGCTCCCGGCGTCGCGAGTGGCGAACGTAAATCGGGGTTCCAACTCTCGTTGTCGTAAATACGCGTAACTTTGTAGCGTCCGTTGTCGATAGCGAAATCAGCGCCCAGTAAACCGCCGATCGATTGGGGCACACTCGGCATATCACCGCCACGAACGTACGAGTGGCCGATAGCGATCTCCGCGCCCATCATATCCATCAGGTAGTTCAGATCTGCGCGGTGCATAACGTAAGGCAACAACTGCCCGTACATCTCCTTCATCCTGGGCCAGTTGGTTCCGTGTAGATTTGGAACGTAGAGGTAATCGCGTTGATTCCGCCAACCTTCGTTAAAGATCTGTTTGAACTCTTCCTTCGGCTGCAGGTACATCCGCAGCGCATAGTTCAACCGGCCCTGACCTCCTTGCGGAGCAGCTCGATCTGCATCAACAAGGAATAGCTGTGGCGCTGGCGCGTTGGCTCCCTGTCCACCTGGGCCACCACCCACACCGCCGCCGCCTCCTGCGGCCCGGTACAACAACTTTCGATGATCGGCACTCACTTTATAAGCAGTTACACCACCGACGAAGGTTGCTGGGCGTCGATCGCAGAGTCGATAACGAATTAACTCGCTGCCACCGCCACCTGGACCAGCATTGGCTCGACCCGCCTCGAGGTAATAGACGTAACCATCTATTCCGACCTGAAGATCAGAATACTGCCGCTCCGGTACGCCAGGCACTGCGATGATTCGTTGTGACAACCCGTCGAAATCAATTTGAACTGCAGCAGGGCCGCGTGGACCACGTGGCTGCCCACCACCTTCAGCTGCACCCGTCGCATCACCGCCACCGGGTGCGTCGCCTGCGCAGGCGCCTGGCGCCGGACGTCGAGTGCCTGTTCCGACACCGCGATCTTCATCACTCTCAGGAAGAAGTGGACTCGCTTCCGTCTTTTTCAGAACAGCGAAATACAACCCGAAATTTTCATCGCGGTCGTATGAGGTCATGTCGAGCCACTGTGAGCGCAGACCAAAATCAGTTGAGGCCAGGAACCACAGGTACTTCCCGCTTGAGTCCCAGGCCGGCCAAACCGAGTCGGCTAGACCATCGGTGATCTGTTTTGATTCCCCCGTCTCAACATTGCTGACGAAGATTGCGTGATACAGCGATCGCAAGCGACTCGAGTAAGCAACCCACTTCGAATCCGGACTCCAAACAGGGTTCAAGGTTCGCGTAGGAACCATCCAGGGGTCTTCGCCGACAACCCTGGCTTGTCCACTCGCGATATCGAGCACCCAAACTTTTAGATTGGTGTCGCTGTAGAGGAGTTTCTTGGAATCGGGCGACCACGATGCGGTGTAGTAATGAGTGGGCTTCGGAAGATCGATTTCGCGTGGCGGCGTTAATCCATCCTGGGCTTCGATGATGAGTTTGTATTCACCCGACTTGTCGCTGAAGTAAGAAACTGACTTGCCGTCAGGCGACCACGCAGGATCGCGATCAGCAGCCCCACTCGTGTTTGTCAGATTGCGGACGTCACCCTTGTCAGCGGGAATTGTGAAAATTTCACCGCGTGCCTCTACCGCAACTCTCTTGCCGGTTGGCGAGAGGGCAAGGTTGGTCAAACGGTTCGAGACGTCTTCCCAGTTTGGCATCATCCAGGGGAAGTCGCCGGTGGCGCTGATGCTGATAACGTTTTCGCGACCTGACTTGGGATTGAGTTCGTGAACGTAACCCGCCTGCTCGAAAACGATCGTGCCGGCGCCTGAGTCCATCGACTTCACATCGAAGTCAGTGAACTTTGTTAGCTGG
Organism: Acidobacteriota bacterium; assembly: GCA_003222935.1. Taxonomy (GTDB): domain Bacteria; phylum Acidobacteriota; class Blastocatellia; order Pyrinomonadales; family Pyrinomonadaceae; genus PSRF01. The sequence goes on along the minus strand of QHXL01000480.1, from coordinate 969 downwards.
CTCAACTTTTTCGACTTCGTTTCATACGACCAGACATTAGCAACTCCATCGCGATCGGAAATGAAGTAAACCGAGTCGTCGACCCAAACGGGATTTACATCTTTGGAGTCGGTCCAGGGTGGTGAGATGAGATCATAAGTCTTCAGATCGACTATCCAGATGGGCCGATTCTGACCACCACGGTAGTTGCGCCGTTCTTCGTCCCACGAGTTATTCATTCGATAGGCGATCCGCGTTCCATCGGGAGAGATTTTCCCTTGATAGCCACGAGGCAGCGTCATGGGTTCTTCGACTCCGCCTTCAACCGGCACGGTCCAGAATCTCGGTGCACCGCTCGGAGACCAGGTCGCGCGCGTTGACGAAAACATGATCGCCTTTCCATCCGCGGTCCATCCTTCGGCCATGTCGGTGCCGGGATGCCAGGTGAGTCGTTTGGGCTCGCCACCCTCGGCAGGTACCAGGTAGATGTCGAAATTCCCGGCATACTCACCGCTGAAGGCGATCCATTTTCCGTCGGGTGAAAAATGAGGGTTCGCCGTCTGTCCTTGAAAGCTGGTCAGTCGTCTTGCCACACCGCCTGTGCGAGGCGTAACCCAAATGTTGTTTGCGTACGCGAAGGCAATTTGATTCGCGCTTACAGTTGGTGTGCGAAGCAGCCTGGTCTGGTTAACCGGGCCATGACCGTTTTGTGACCGGGCCAGAATTGGAAAGACGGCGCAGGTAATTGCGACGCAAATTAGGAAGCAAAGATTTTGGCGGCAGACGAATGCCTTGAGACTGCGACGAGACATGGAATGTGTCCTCCGAACTGGCACAGGTGTGAGAGCAGCGAACTGAAATGTTTTGATAGTTAAAGAAGAACCGCGTGAGTGTCTTTTAGCACGTGCGCATCGGTCGCGGCAATGTTGTCCGGTAGGAACACATTCTATGAGTTACTCAATGGGATCAACTTTCGGCAAATCATTCTTT
>QHXL01000326.1 GCA_003222935.1 Acidobacteriota bacterium | reverse complement strand
ATAACTATCGCCACATCTCTCGGCCACAGTATGACCACTCTCAAAACTCTTGCGAGCTTCGGCATAGTTACCTTGCCGACTCTCGACCATCCCTTTCGTTATCAGGGCTTCGGCCAGTGGGCCAGCTCCGTCGGAACGTTCCAATGAACGAACGGCTTTATCAATCGCTTTTTTGGCTCGGGGTAGATGGTTCTGAGCAATGTAGAGTTGAGTCAAAGTCTCATTTACCTGAGCAACTCTCACCTCATCGGAGAAAGTCTGAAAGAGTTTGAGTGCGTGCAATAGGTGAAATTCGCTTTCCTTATATAATCCACCACAAAGTAGGAAGTATCCCAAGTTGTTTTCCGCCGCGGCCACGTTTCTGTGATTGCCGATTGCCTCAAACTCACAAAGGGCCTGCTGAAAGTGAGCTTCCGCTTCAAGGAAATAGGTTTCCTTCGATTCAAAATTAGCCAATTCTTTAAGCGTAGTAGCCATTTGAAGATGACGATGACCGGCTACTAAATGCCCGGCGCCTGCTGCTGCGTCCTCAAACTTCATCAGAGACTCATAGAACCTACCAGCTTCTCTCTCAACACAACCGAAAATGCTCAAACCTAAGCTCCTCAACTCCGTTTCCTCATCCGGTAATTCAGCAAGAGCGAACGTTAACATTTCGCGAGCTTCGTCAAACAAGCCTTCACGAAAATAGCACCGAGCCAACTCGATCCGGGCTTCAGCAGCGGGAACCTTACTTCCAGACTGCTCGAGGATTGCGATTGACCCGCTAAGATAGGATTCGGCGCGCTTGTGACCCTTAGCAATCTGACCAGTGATAGAAAGAAAACCGATCAATTGGCCCAAAGTGAATAGTAGGTCAGCGGCAGTGTTTGAATCTAAGTTCGTCAGCTTTGGCCAGCCTACTTTTGGCAACCATCGCTCAAGAAGCAGTCGAGCTGCCTCAAAGCTTCCCACACCAATTTGCTCCCGGGCGATTGTGCATAACACTTGTACTTCTTCACTCGGGGTTAAGGTTCCCGATTGAATCTTGGAAGGAAATACGACAGATGTAGGTGCCGGATCCCAGAGGTCGTGTTTAGAAGAAACTTGATACATTTGCCGAACGAATAAGAATGCGGCGTACCATTGGTGAGCGGCAGGATAGTACGCCCTCAATTCATTCGCTCGTCTCAGTTCGCGTTCAGCGCCTTTCCAATCCCACTCGTGACGAAGCTTAACCCTCGACTCAGAATCTATAGATAAGTGAGGTGGACCATCTGCATGAGCTTTCTGCTTACTGTAAGCCCGCTCTGACTTTGGTGTTGATGCGACCTTGGTTTCTGGCGGTAAGTAATTGGTGATCAGTCTCAGGTAACAATCAATGACAGCCGAATACGCAAGCGCGTAATTCGGATCGAGTTCAATTGCTCGACAGAAATATCCGATCGCGCGCTCAATTCCTTCTCGAGTGTAGCGACTCCAATGAAACCTTCCTTCCAGGTAAGCCTGGTAGGCATCAGAGTTGTCCGTGTAGCGCGCCGTGATTCGTTTTTCTTCATCACCTGTTAGCGTCAATTTCAACGACGCCGTGATCTGACGGACAATCTCATGCTGAATCTCGACGATGTCACTCAACTCACACTCGAAGGTGTGTCCCCATAATTGCCACCCGTTTTGAGCGTCAACCAGCTCAACGTTGATTACTAAACCTGTTGGCAGTGAACTAATCTTGCCCAGCAGAATTGCATCAACACCCAACTCCTTCGCGATCAATTTCGGATCGCTGTTTCCCGCCCTATATCGATATACAGAACTTCGCGACATCACTCGCAACTTCGAGATCTGCGACAGACTGTTGATCAAGTTGTCGCCGATACCATCAGCTAAGTACTCGAGATTCGAATCACCACTCGAGTTTATGAATGGCAGGACAGCAAGTCTCGGAGACCGCTCAGCTTCACCTGTCTTTTTCCCGTTCGCTGAGGCTGTTGCGAGTTGGGCAACTTTGACGGGAGCCGTGAAGCGATAACCGCGCTTCGCGACAGTTTCAATATATTGAGCGTCAGATCTCTGATCGCCGAGCGCCCGCCGCAAGATGAAAATGCATTGGCTTAGATTGGATTCTTCTACGAACGCCTCCGGCCAGACTTCGGCCATCAACGCGTCCTTATCCACCAACTCGCCGGCGTTCTTGAGTAGGACCAGCAAAACGTCAGCGGCCTTGGCTCTCAGTGAAACGGGCGAACCATCGCGCGTTAGAGTGCGGTGATCCGCATTGAGTTTGAATGGACCAAATTCGTAGCAGAGCATGTTGCTATGAGGCATAAATACAACGGTACCTAAGAACTGGTTAATAAAACTTTGAGAACGTTCTAAGGACTTCTGAGTGCCTGGTGAGTATATTGCCCGTCGTCGTCAAGCGCCGCTGTCGTTTTCGGGCTAGCAGGATTTTATTGGCAAGGTCCGACAAATGGCAAGAAAATCGCGAACACTCGCATGTGGCGTTTAGTTCGAACCAGCTGAAAGAGGGGGCAATGTCGGCTGGAGGGATCAGGTGGAAATCCCGTTTCGGATTTGGTCCTCACCCCGGCGACCTTCGCTAGTTTGCGCCTCACGGTAACTTCGCCCAGTACGTTGCCTGGGGCGCAATCCGGCGGAGTTGAAATAAGTAAGTACCGAACAAGTGGTGGGATGATCCCCTGATGCTGGAAAGTGGGACACGGGAACCAAACGTGGGCGAATTCGAATGATGCAAAACTTTTGGTAGAACCTTACCGCGATCTGAAATCGGTGTGGGCTATGCCAACCCCGGGCGCACGATTCGGGACCGTGTGTCCAGCCAATTCCGCTCTTTGAAAATCGATATGTTTGAGCTTGTCGTGAGATAAGCAAAGTGGGTTCTCCTGGTGAGGGGGCGGCTGATCTTCTATGCCGACCTGCGCGAGTCTCACGACAAGCTCAAGCATATCGATCACTTCAGATCTGTAATCAACACCGCATCACGCAGCAACTGTCCACGCGCGCACACCAACTGCTTCCCATCACGAGACCAGGCAAAGCTTGTGATCAGGCTGTCGGTAAATTGTGTGACCTGTTTTGGTGGACCACCCTCGATAGGTTGACTCCAGATATTCGAAACATTGTTGGAATTGATGGAATAGAGGAGTGACTTTCCATCAGGCGCCCACTGCGACACGGTCCCTACCGTTCCGCTCACCGTGATTTCGAAGGTCTTAACTATCTCACCTCCTTCAAACGGTATCAGTCCCAGTCGGTTTGGTGGCGCAAAAGGATCGGGTGATTCCGCAAACGAAAAGGCAATCCACTTACCGTCAGGAGAAACAATTCCACCATACGAAGTGTGATCGGTAAGCTGGATTGGCGTCCCGCCATCGATCGAGACCTTCCAGATTAACGGACGATTTCCGGATGAGGCTGTGAACACGACCCATTTCCCATCGGGCGATACCGATGGAAATGAATCACCCACTCCGTTTGTGAGCTTGATCGGATTGCTGCCGTCTATGTTTATACGCCAAATCGTCTTCGCGCCATTTACCACCGAGGTGTAAACAACGTAGCGTCCATCCGGAGAAACTGTCGGATTGAAGTTGGCGCCGCCATTCGAAGTCAACTGTTTGCGGTCGCTGCCGTCCGGCGTTGTTAGCCAGATATCAGGATTGGTTCCTTCGTTGGAAACAAAAACGATGCGACCGTCTACTGTCCAGCAAGAGTTGCTTCCCACGGCCGAATAGAAACCCATGTTACCCGTCGGCAAACGAACAGCTTTCCTGGCGTCACCTTCGGGCGCTACCCAAAGATTAACCAGTCCGTTCGCCAGAACAGTGCTTAACTTCTTTCCATCAGCTGTCAGTCCGAGTGCACGATAGGCACCCAGATCGTTCGTTATCCTTCGAGCCTTGCCTTCTGGATAACTGATCGCCCAAACCTGAGCTGCCGCTGGTGTGTCCCCGGCGATCGCAAGCAGTCCACTCATATCCGGAAACCACTGAACACGACCTGCGAATGGCCACCTCTCGGTCGACAATTCTTTTTCAGTCCCATCTTCGACGTCGAATCCCATAATTCGACTTGCACCGCCCAGGACGGAGACCGGGGCAGCAATGACATTGTTATCTGGTGACCATGATGGTCCAGTGAAAAAGATCGGCGTCAGTTTGTTAGGTATCTTCTGAACCGTAACGTTTCGCTCACCTGTTCCGTCTACGTTTGCGACAACCAACGCACTCTCACCAGGATTTGGGAAGTTGCCACGGACAAAAACAAACTGTTTACCATCTGGCGAGAAACTGACTGGACAATCGATAGCGTCCAGGATCTTTACCGGAGTGCCTCCGAGCACAGGGATCCGATACAAGGATCCTTTATCGAGATTTGATTTGATCGCATAGAAGAGTTCGGTACCGTCGGGAGAAAACGTTACTCCAAAAAATCCGACCGGCGCGGGTGGAACAATTTGTATGTCGTTTGCAGTATTCACCTGACGAATGTACAAACTCTGCCGACTTCGATCACTCAACACATAAACTATGTACTTACCATCCGGGGAAATGGTCGCATCGATTGCGTTACCGGAATTAGTGATTCTCGAAAGCTTTACATCCCAAAAGCGTTCGACTTTTGGCCCTTTGCCCACCAATTTGTAAATTCCGAAGCCAGCAGCGACAACAATCAGCGCCATTGCGAGTATTGCTATGGCTGAGCCCAGCTTATGACGCTTCATCTCGATACTTAACGAGTCCGAGATCGCGTTGATCGCGCTGCGAGGTTCGGTGGTTTGCACTACCGGCTGGATTGAAGTTGTGCCGGCGGAGTCATCTTCGTACGTCCTTCCATTACTGCCAATTGAGCGATCGAGTTTCTCCTGAAACTCCAACTCCTGTTTGAGTGACTTCAAATCCAACCAGAGATCTTTCACCACCTGGTATCGTTCCTCGCGATCCTTCCGCAGCGTCTTGGTAACTATTCTGACGAGTTCCGAGGGAAGGCCAGGAACGATGCGCGCTAAATGTGGTGGCTCGGTTTTGAGGATCGACGCAAGTATGTCGCTCCCGGTATCACCGTCAAAAGGTTTTCGACGGGCGACCATCTCATACAGCAGCGCGCCTAAGCTGAAAATATCTGAACGCGCGTCGACAGTCAGACCTCGCGCCTGTTCGGGCGACATATAACCGGCTGTTCCCATCACAATTCCGGAACCCGTGCGAACGTGCAGTGTGGGAGCTTCGGCGGGTGTCGAGGCAGCAGGCAGTTCCGTCAGCTTTGCTAAACCGAAATCCAAAATCTTTACGTAACCGTCAGGTCGCAACATAACGTTTTCTGGCTTGATGTCGCGATGGATGATCCCGGCTTTGTGTGCAGCTGACAGCGCGTCTGATATTTGTATCGAGATGTTGAGTGTTTCGCCGAGCGCCAACGGTGCCCGGTTCATTCGCTGTCTCAACGTCTCACCTTCTACAAACTCTGTCGCGATAACCTGAGTCGAGTCGATTTCCTGAATTTCGTAGATCGTAATAATGTTTGGATGGTTCAGCGCCGACGCAGCACGCGCCTCCTGGGCGAAGCGTCGCAAACGATCGTTGTCTTTTGTGAACGAAGACGGCAGCAATTTCAACGCAACTTTGCGATTCAGCCGCTGATCCTGGGCCAGGTAAACTTCACCCATTCCGCCGCGACTGATAAACGACAACACCTCGTACATCCCGATCTTTTGTCCAACACTCAACTCGGCCCGTTCTTTCGTCAACCACGTCGCCGCCTGATATGCGGGTTGGTCGATAAACTCTCCGCTCTTCTCATGCGACGCGATTAGCGACTCTACCTCGCTACGCAAAGCATCGTCTCCCAGGCACACGTCAGACAGATACGAATTACGCTCTTGCGGTGAATACTGAATCGCAGAGCTGAAGATCTGCTTAACTTGCTGCCAGCGTTCCGGAGTCATTTGTCAGTAGTCTTCCTTATTATTTAACGCGCAGTCTTGAACCGAAATCCCTCATGCAAGTGAAACTTACGACAGTTGTCGTCGCAACCACGCCCGTGCCAACTTCCAATCACGCTCAACCGTAGCGTGCCCGACACCCAGCACTTCGGCCGTTTCCTCGATAGAAAGTCCGCCAAAAAACTTCAATTCCACAATTCGCTCTTGTTGCGGATCCAGTTTAGCCAACTGTTCCAGTGCTTCATTCAAGGCCAACAGATCGACCTCCGATTGCTGGACAAGTGGTTCAGCACTCGTAATTGAGAGACGCTGCTGAGCTGCACCCCCGCGCTTAACAGCCTGATGTTGCCTGACGTGATCGACGAGAATCCGTCGCATCAGTTGAGCTGAAATGCCAAAAAACTGCGCCCGGTTTTGCCACCTCGCATTCTTTTGATCGATGAGTCGCAGATAGGCCTCGTTGACCAGTGCGGTCGGTTGCAACGTATGACCCTGTCGTTCGCGGCGAAGATAGTTAGTGGCCAGTCGACGTAACTCGTTATAGACAAGCGGCATTAATTTCTCCAGCGCCGCCTGATCTCCCTTGCTCCAATCAATTAGAAGCTGAGTTACGCCTTCGGGGGATGACATGTGGGCTCCGGAGTGAAAGTGGTTGATTCCTGCTTCAGCGGATTCTACAACAATTTTTTTGGACAGACGTGAGGGAAAGCACCGCAACCTTCCGCGTTAGTAAGTGGAGAGACCTAAAACGGATCCAACTGGAAGGGTCACTTCAAAACCGCTCCACACCGAAAACTATTACGTAGAAAAGAGGTCACCACCATGAAAAGGTACTTTTATCTCTTGGCAACCGCGGTTCTGATAACTGCTTCCAGTGTCTGCGCTCAGGCCCAGTCGCGAAATCGTCAGCGACTAATTGTCGAGGTCCCGTTTGGATTCAACGCCGGAAGTACGCAACTGCCGGCAGGCGAGTATAACGTCAGCGTCGTAAATCCTTCTTCCAGCCAGAGTGTGGTCTTAATTAACAGCAGCGACGGACAATCAAGCGTCATGTTAGGAACAATCGACATCATTGGCCGAGCCACATCCAGGGCGAAACTTATCTTTCGACGCTACGACTCGCAGTACTTTCTGGCCCAGGTTTGGATGGCTTCCGACTCCACCGGAATGTCGACCAAATACTCGAAGGCTGAAAAATCTCTGCGCAAACAGTTAAGAGTGAGCAATCAGAATACCGATGTCGTGGCAGTGAATGCGCGTTGGAAGTAATCCCGACGAGATGTCAGCCGGCAGAAGTTGGGGAACTCCTGGCAGGCTGATCGAGGCGAGTCGCTGCCGGGTTTGGCACCGACTCGCCTCACCTCACTTGTACGTTGCGGGTCATCTCGCGAAAGCGCTCTCGATATTTTTCAATTGCGTCCCAGTTCTTAAATTCTGCTTGATGCATTTCAACAGCCGTTTCAAAAAGCCGTCGCATCGCATCGCTCACATTAACAACCCTCGAGTCTCGAACGGGAGCGATCATTGGTTTCCAAAGTGCGCTAACTGTTACCGGATCCAGACTCTCCTGAGCGGCTAACGCTACCAGAATTTCATCCGGAATTATTTGGAGATCATTGTCGAGGTTTACTTCCGGGTGCGTATTAACAGGTACACCGGTTAGCTTCACCTTCAACCAACAACGAACCTTTTCAATCAGAGGTTGGGTTTCAGACTGGCGTCGCTGTCGCATCGCGAGGTACCGCACGTGATTCATAAATCGTTTGGTTGCTCGAGGCGTTGCTTGACGCGCATAGACAAGTGGATGCCAGATCTCCAGCGCTTTGACGAACCGCCGGGAGTCTTTGACAACCAGCCCTGGCCGGCGAGTTAGTATGGTTGCACCAACCCAGATCAAGCCTATCAACCCTAGCGCCGGCAAAATATTCGGTGAGACTCTTGAACGGCCTCCCTGGACCAGGTTCGCTCGCTGGTTGGCGGTATTCACTTGCGCATTAACACCTGACGCACTTGAGCCAGTTGCTGGTCCTTGAGCTTGTCCCTGAGTTTGTTGCTGTTGGCTCGCGGTAACCCCCTGGGTTTCAGTTTTTGAGGCTGGGCCACCACCGAGTTCGTGTGCCAGGTACCAGCCGACAATGAAGAACCCTGCAATCGTCAACATTACTAACGCTGCACGCCAATACCTTACTGTCGAATTCAGGCACGAAACTCTGAAGGCCTGCCATCGTGTCATCGCCTGAGCTATATCAGCGTCACGAGTGCTGGCTATCAACAGGGCCAGCGACTGCGTTTGCTTAGGTGCTGGCACAGGTACTTCAATATTGATCAACTTGTCGAGATACTGTCGGGCAAACTCGATCCGTTTTTCCCTGGCGACTTCCTCGGCAGTTTTCCCCTGTTTCTCAACTTCGTCGATCATCTCTTCGGCGACTTCCTTAAAAGCTCTACCGACACATCGTTCGACGTATTCTCTCGCCATACCGAGCACAACAAAACATTCGCCAGAAGACGTCAGAAAATTCACTGCTTCTAAAGTCTCGACAACCTGGTCTGGACGACACCGATCGAGATCATCGATGAAAATCAGCAGACTTCTTTGACCGAGAGCACGTGTCACATCACTGAACTGAACAGCAAACTTCTGCCGGAAACTCGTTTGAGCTTCCAACCCTCTAATGCTCATCCCGCGCGACACACCAGCCAGCAAACTCGCGGGCTTAACGCCAAAAGCAGTAATGCCTCTCCACAGAGCCGTTATGAACGTGACGATACCTGCGAGCAGCGGAATCAAAGTCAGGATGCTGCCGGTCGTCGCAGCAGTAGCCGGGTTTTTGAAGGCCACAACAATGTTCTGAATGAGCGCGTTCATGGTGGTCTCGGATCCGGCAGTACCGAATCGATAGACCAACATCACGTAGATAAAGAAGAGAAGTAACAAGAGCGGCAACCAGTGACGCCAGCCGCGAATCAAGAGTAGACGGCCGCGAAATAAGATCCCCCGCATGGTCCACCACCGTGGCACTGCCTGCAACTTGATGTTCTCGAGCAGTGAAGCCAACATGTATTCTTCTTTTTGGTGATGCCACGCGTTGAACCAAACCGGTCGAAACTTGTAGGAACGCAAGTCTGTGCGCAGCAGATTCATGAGGGAACTCTTACCCGTTCCCCATTCACCGGTGATCGCTATCGTTAGAGGCGGCAGGGTGTTTTCGTTGCGCAGAAATCGGGACATGCCACGCGCAATCGAGTTGAATGCCAGGACATCACCACCGGGTCGCTCGAGCGGACGGTCGGAAACGAGGACGTCGGCGACGGACTCTTCTGGCGGGGCAACTACGGGATCGACCCGGCGTCGCAAAACGACGAATCCAATAGCCAGGAGACTCAGGAAATACCAGGGCGCTGGAAACCTGTAGTAGCGTCCACCGATGCCTTCACGTCCCTGCGTCTGGTGAACCCACGTTTCACCTCCATCCGCTGTTGCGAGAACGACACCATCAGCGCCGGCTATCCAACCATGTAAGCCGTCAGGTCGAAAGTTTATCGAGTTTAACTGACTGGTGGTGCCGCTGGACTTTTTGGTCCAATTAACGCCAGCGTTGGTCGTTGCGAAAATGGCGCCGTTGCTCCCTACTACCCAGCCGCGATTGGCGTCAGAAAAGTAGAGACCATGAAGATCGTCTTTGGTTTGAGTGAAAAGTCGGGTGCAATAGCGGCCGTTGTCGGAGCTAGCATAAATTGTGCCCTGGGACCCTACAATATACGCAAACGGGGACATTACCTGCGCCGCAAAATGAACCCACTCCTCACTCGGAGTCATCGGGTCACAAATAAATCTGGGTCCATACGAATCGACTCGCTGAACAATACCGTCGTTGACAAAAGTGTATTCCGCCTTCGTTACATCGCCGGAAAGCTGAATGTGAGTAAATCCAAGTGACGGTCGAGGATCCAGAGTTGTAATTGGCGATTGAAAAAGAGAGCCCGATCTTTGCCAGGTCGCCCCTCCGTCTGCAGTTATGTAACGATCGGATTGTGCGTCAATTGCTTCTCCTCTTTGTGAATCCACGAATCTCACGGCGATCAGAGAATCAGTACCATCGGATGA
>QHXL01000479.1 GCA_003222935.1 Acidobacteriota bacterium | reverse complement strand
TCGCTTTCAACTTTGAAGTCTATGTGATGAATGCTGACGGAAGTAATCAAACTCGACTGACGACGAGTTTCGACGATGATTACAGTCCAGCATGGGCACCGGACGGAACAAAATTGGTATTCACCAGTACGAGAGACGGCAACCGTCAGCTCTACTCGATGAACATCAACGGCAGCAATCAAATCAGGATAACGAACAATGCATTGGATGATTTTGATCCAAGTTGGCAATCGGCCTTCACGATCAGTGGACAGATAACAACTGCGGGCACCGGGTTCAGCGGTGTCATGGTAACTTTGAGTGGCTCACAGTCAGCTACAACCACAACTAACGCTTCCGGTAATTACTCTTTTACTGCAGCGGGCGGCAACTATACCGTCACTCCCTCAAAAACTGGTTACAAGTTCTTTCCGCCAACTCAAACAATCAACAACCTTAACGCTAGTCAGATCGCAAACTTTACTGCGTCGCCCATCGCTGATCTCTCGGTCAGCGTGGTCGATTCTCCTGATCCGGTGGCGGCAACAGGCAATATCACTTACACATTTACCGTCACCAATCATGGCCCATTGACAGCAACTGCAGTCGGATTCACTCAAGGCCTGCCATCAAACCTTACTTTCGTTTCCATCAACTCAAGTCAGGGAAGTTGTTCGCAGTCGGGAGTAACTCTCTCTTGCTCTTTGGGCTCGATGTCGAACAATGCGACTGCTACCGTGACCACTGTCGTGACGTCGCCTAACTCACTCACGACGGTATCTACTTCGGCAAACGTATCGAGTCCGGAAATCGATCCGAATCCCTCTAACAACCAGGTGCAGGCGAGCACGACGGTAAAACTTCTAGCTGACGTCTCGCTAACAGAAACGGCAGATCCAAACGCAGTCTTTGTCGGCGATATCTTGTCGTATCACATCAAGGTCAGAAACAACGGTCCAGGAAGCGCTCACGCTGTTATCGTAACCGGAACCACCTCTAATCTTTCCAACGTCACTATAGGAACATTACCTGGTAGTTGCAGTCTTTTGTCTAGCCAGTTCACCTGCAATCTCAACAACCTCGCCACCAGTGCTGAAGCTACGATCACAATTCAGGGTAAACCACTTGTTTCAGCGACTAACATCACAAACAGCGCAATAGCGTCGGTGAGCGCCACTGACAATATTGATCCAAGTCCAAACAACAATATTGCCCAGGTCAGCACAGCTGTCTACAACCTGCCACGTAACGGAAGTGCTTTTCTTCGAGTGACGAAGATCGTTGATAGCGCGGGTGATGCCACACCCCGGCGGCCCGGCGATTTTTTAATGCGCATCAAGCAGGGCGGAACTGCAGTCGCACTTTTTCCCGGCTCCGATCTTGGTATGAGCGTTGGTCTGAATATCACTCAAGCAAACACGGTCGTTACCCTTGAGGAAGCCAATCCCGATAGCGGTTATCTCGCAACATTCCAGTGCGACGGGGATCGACTTGGCATTGGTTCGAATCAAGCGAAGCTGAGCTCTGGTGGAAGTCGCAGCTGCGTTGTCACTAATACATTTCTTGGCACTCGCAACGCCGGCGGGCAGGCGAATGCCATGCTGAAAGTAATCAAGACGGTGGACAATACAGGCGCACCCAATTCAAAACTCCCATCAGATTTTCGGTTGGACGTTGTCCTGACAAACACGACGCTTGATTCGTCGCTCGGGTCTGCGACAGGCGTAAACGTGGGCGTGAACGCAGCAACTGACGGGACCGCGCTAAAGGTGGTCGAACAACCAGGCAACTCCGACTACATTGGAGTTTTTACTGGTGACTGCAGCAGCACAGGTGATCTCACAATTAAACCGACTGAACAGAGAGTTTGCCGGGTAAATAATGTTTACGTTGGTTCACATGGTCCAATTGATGGTGTCTACAAGGTCGTTAAAAAAGTGGATAACTTCGCAGCTCCAGTAAATCAACAGAGATTACCAGGCGACTTTCAGTTCACTGTACATAACCTGACTGGCACGGGCACGTTCTCCTTCCCGGGCTCGGAGACCGGGAAGAATTTACCAGTTGTTGCGGGGCAGGTCTGGGGAATCGTCGAGGGAAACCATCAACGATTTGTTCCAACATTTATGGGCGACTGTAGGACGCAGAATTTCAACGATCATGGCGTAGCTGTTGGCGTCGGCGAAACGCGGGCTTGCGAAGTTACGAACAGGTTTGTCGGCAATAATGATGACCGTGGTAATGCAGATCGTGTCCTCAAACTTCAACTGACAGTCGATTCAACTGGCGATACTTCAACAATACAGGCGAGCGATTTTCTGGTTAGCATCAAACAAGACTTCGTTTTGTGTCGGGGCTTTGCTGATTGCGATGATTCTCGAACATACGTGACCCACTACTCTGGGTTTCCTGGGTCGGTGAGTGGAACCTATTTCGGACTGAACAACCCAGATCCAAGAGCGTCGGGTTTCAAGATAGAACTACAGAATCGCTTCGCCAGCCCCGGCTCACTTGGTAATTATGCGGTTGTTAGCAAAGAAGGTCAGTGCTGGCCCACGAACACGGGTGCTACCAACGATCTCCACGAGGGAGATTTTGAAACCTGTAAGTTGGGTTTGAAATTCATTCAAGCAAGAGTTGGCCAGGGCAACCTCATCAATGTCGTCCAACGAGTTGACAACTCCGACTCTCCATCCGCCAAAAAGCCAGAAAGCTTCACGTTGACTATGCAGACTTTGTCGACGAGTCAGCAGTTTCAGGGGTCTTTCAACGGCCGGCTCTTCTCGATTCCGAATGGCTTCTACAATGTGAGTTCGCTTCCCATCAACGGCTACTTCACCACCCGCACTGGTGGCTGTTCGCTTGCTGAATTCTTACAAACACCCGACACCTGCACCATGACAAGTTCCTGGATCGGAACAAGAAACGCAGGCGCAGCCACGAATGCGGTGCTCAAAGTAGTGAGTGTCGTCGACAACACAGGAGCGCCAACACCGAAACAACCGAGTGATTTTCAGTTTGCAGTGAAGCTAGGTCAGCTGCAGGTAACCACGTTCAGTGGATCGAGCCAGGGCATCAATGTCGGTGTCAATACAAATGCCGGAACCTACAAGGTAGAGGAGATCGGTGGGCCATCGAACTACTCCGTTTCATTCAGTGGTGACTGCACGCCCACGGCTGTNNNTGCACGGTTACCAACACCTACATCTCGTCGCCAGTTACTACACCAAGCGGTTCAAATGTGGTAGTGCAGTCAGGAAACGTAAATATTAACTTCGCGAACGTCTCAACCTCCGGCGTTACACTGACCACACCGCTCCCTCCATCTGCCGTGGGAACACTTCCGGGAACATTTCAAATCGCCAACAACCTGGCGTTTGAAATAACAACGACCGCTTCGATCACCGCGCCAATTCAGGTTTGCTTCAACGTTCCGAACGGAACTGCTCCAACTCTGCTCTCGTTCACGTTATTGAAAGTGATGCACGCCGAGAATGGCCAGTTAGTTGATCGCACCAGCAGTCGAAATTTCAACACGAGAACTATTTGCGCTCAGACAAACTCATTGAGTCCATTTGCCGTAGCCGAGGAAGTTGACGAGACACTCCCCTCAATCTCCGGACGCGTCACTGACCACGCTGGCACCGGCGTAGACGGAGTTGTCATACATTTGAGCGGCACACTCGATCAATTGACAACGACAGGCGAAGACGGCAGTTACTCGTTTGTAAATCTGACTCCGGACGGTGATTACTCCGTCTCTCCAAATGCGCCGGGAGATTTTGTCTCTCCGTCGAGTGCCCTTTTCAACGGCCTAAGCGGCAATCAGACAGCCGACTTCATAGCTGTAGATCTACCGACCGTGAAGTTTGCTTCTGAGTTAACTCAGGTTTCTGAAAACGGGGGAACCGCATTGGTTAATGTGCTTCGCCCGAGCGGTACCACGGGCCAGGTATCGGTGTCGTACGCTACGAGTGATGACTCTGCTAAAGCCGGGATTGATTACGTCTCAACGTCAGGAAGTTTGACATTTCCTGATGGCGTGAGCAGCGCATCCATCTTGATCCCACTCATCAACAATTCAACGCTGGATGGCGAGCGCCTATTCCAGGTGAGCCTCACCAATCCGACCGACGGACTTGCGATCGCGCTTCCCAACCCTACGACTGTTTCCATTTTTGATGATGAGGGATCGACACCAACCGCCAGCGGTTTAGGTAAAACCGTGACGCTCGGGAACGTTAGCGTCACTTACACAAACATCTCCGTCGCGGGCTTAACATTAGCAGTCACGATTGATCCTAATTCCGTAGCGTCTGCGCCCAATGGTTACACGATTACGGGACCTGCTTACGAAGTCAGCACTTCAGCCACCTACACCGCGCCGGTCAATGTCTGTATCAGTCTACCTTCGATTACGGATGCGACGACTTTTTCACACCTGAAGATATTGCACGGCGAAACAGACTCGAACAATCAACCGGTGCTGGTTGATCGAACGACCGGACTTGATTTCGCCAATCACGCGGTATGTTCCAGCGTTAGTTCACTCTCGGCATTTGTGATCGCTCAAGCAAACTCACCGATCAGTGCCCGGGTCAGTGTCAGTGGGCTGGTTACAACGCTTGCGGGATTGCCTGTTTCAGGCGCAACGATCACATTGAGCGGAGCCGAATCGGGTTTCAGTGTGACCGACAACCAGGGACACTACTCATTCCCCAATCTTGCCACGAACACTTCTTACACAGTTACACCTTCGCTAGTTAATTATTCCTTTACACCGGGGAGCCGTACCTTCTCACTCATAGCGAACAAACTGGATGCCGACTTCCTCGCGATCTCGAATGCTGTTCCCTCGGCTAACCCAATCGACAATGCAACGTTCTTCGTACGCCAACATTACCTGGATTTTCTGGGACGTGAACCTGACGCCAGCGGTCTTGCATTTTGGACTAATGAGATAACTTCGTGTGGA
>QHXL01000458.1:6215-7318 GCA_003222935.1 Acidobacteriota bacterium | reverse complement strand
CAGTTTTTCACATTACCTTCGGATGGAAACATCCGCCGCGAAAACGTCCTGAAGAACGATGAGATCATCACAGAGATTTTTGTTCCCTCGTCATCGTTCGCTGCTCATTCAACTTATTTGAAGTTTAAGGAACGTGAGTCACTCGACTTCGCAATGGCATCAGTAGCGGCTGCCATTGATCTGTCGGGTCAAACTGTTAAAGACGCGCGAATCGTTTTAGGAGGAGTGGCGCCGATACCGTGGCGAGTACCGGCCGCAGAAAAATTTCTGGTTGGGAAAACACTAACTAAAGACGTGCTCGCAGATGCTGGAAAGATTGCCCTCGCGAATGCGCAGCCACTCGAGAAGAATGCGTACAAAGTTCCGCTCGCCCAGACTCTCGTGAGACGAGCGCTGGCGAGGGCCGGTGGAGTAACGGCGTAAATCAGAGTATCCATGGCTTAGCAGCCTTCACAGATCAGTTTTTAGAGAACTGACAAATTCCGTTTTTGAATCAGCGTAATCTGTGAAATCTGTGGATGATATTTAAGGAGGCAGGGGATGAATGAAGAAAATCCAAACGCGGACGTGACTGTAATACAAACTCAATTCTGCGGACGCTTACGTTCCAAAAAGTTCTTCATGCTGGATCGCCTGGCCACCAGTGCTGACGACTACATCGACTCCGCAAATCACGTCTGGTGTTGTGAGACGCAGGAAGTGATCGGTCCCGATAACCAGCGCGTTAATCCCGACGGTTGCGGCCCCGGTCGATCTTGCTACACCTCAGCCATATAAATGTTCGATATGCTTTAGCTTGTCGTCACCAGCAAGAAGCACTCTTACGATTCTGATATCAGACAATAGAATGACCATTGGAAGTTTTTTGGTGTCACGACAAGCTGAAGCATATCGGACATTCATTTCGTCTTTGCCAACATATCCCTGTTGGGTGCACACTTGTTTCGGAGGTAAGGAGTAATGCGAAAAGTCTTATTCACAGTGATGGCCATGGTAGTCGCAGTAAGTGCGCTTGTTTTCAGCTCGAGTGCGGAGAATGTGAGCTTGAAGGGCGACTATGTTGAGGTCAGAACCGCCAGCGTGTTTGCCGGCGCATGTCACTA
>QHXL01000458.1:0-6162 GCA_003222935.1 Acidobacteriota bacterium | reverse complement strand
AATCGACCTGACGGACGAGCATGTCATAGCGGTTGTCACTTCAGACTCAAAGCTCAGTGAGAAGAGCGTGGCTCGTCAGTCCGAGATCATCTTTGACAATCCATCGCGTGCTCAGTCTGTGGCGATACTAAACGCACTCAAGCAAAACTATGCCGCATCTTTGGGCACCATCGTGAAAGTGAGTAATGCGCCAATCACTTTCGAGCACAAGGGTAAGACTTTCGCCGTCGCCGCAGACCACGCGTCCCTTAACGTGGAGGCGATGCCTAACGATCTGTGCTGCAAGATGCCAAACCTCGTTTGGTACACACCGTTGGTCGGACTCGAAAATCGAAAAGTTGGTTACACGATGAACGCCTCTTATTCAGGCAATACCGTGGGCGAACAGTGGAGCCAGTCAGGTGAGAACAGCGCGTTCTACGGAAGCTTCTCGTTTTAACTAAAATTGAAGCTAAAGAATCAATGCCATCGGCGAAAGTCGATGGCATTTTTGTTGTTGGCTTGGCCCACCTCCCTCAGGCGGTGAAGACGAGGGTTAGCCGCGGATCTTCGCTGATACACCGCAGATTTGAACAGGACTAAATGCCACTCGCTTGTCGGCCTTTTCTGATCTGAGTAGACCTGCGTAAATCTGCGGCTAATTTAATTCTGTCTTGTTGAGTCAAATTCGACGTGCTATAAGCCCTCGATTCTAGTCGCGATCTAAAAAACCATTTGAACCAATCTGAGGTGAACAATGAGTCGCTACTCATTTAGAGTTCTCGTTCTAATAATCTTCATCACCACGTCAGCGCTCGCTCAACAAAGTATCCCTGAACTTCGCAAGACTGCACTTAAGTCCTCCGTTCCTTCCGACGAAATTATTCGTCTGGACATAAACAAGGATGGCAAGCCCGACATTCTTGAGCGATGGTGGAATGGAAAACGAGTTCGCTGGTTGGATGAAAACGGTGACATGCGTTCGACTGACACTCGTGGCGATCAAGTCGGCGATGTACTTCAAATTGACAAGAATGGCGACGGAGTCTATGACGGTCCAAACGACATAAACGTAAAGTGGGCGGACAACGATCGTGACGGTCGCGCAGATCTCGAGGCTTTCGTGACTCAATCACCCGAGTGGGGGCCCACGAAATGGAACGCGGCAGAGTCACACTGGATGATCTACATCGATGTTGATAAAGACGGTGTGCTGGGCTGGCTCGACTGGACAAAATTTGATTTTGGAAACGACAACTGGGGCTACACCGGTCTCACCGATTGGCTTCCTGATTACAACGGTAACTCTATCTTTCTAAAAGTTCACCGGCCACCGCAGTCGCTTCCTGATCCGCGTCTGAACTGGGAAAACCCCTTTGCGTTTTTTGATTTCGACAACGACGGCGTAAGCGAGATGGCGATGCGTTGGCTCGATCCAGTTCCGCCACTCGAGAACGACAAGACGAATCTCACCGGTGTACTCAACGAAGCATTCGTCACCTTCGACCTCGATAACGATTCAACCAAGGGGAATGAAACCGACTACGACATGTCTTTACGCGGCGTTGGGGGAGACGGAATCCCCTATCGCTCAATGGTCCATTCGTACCCGGCGTTGAAGGGAGATCCTCGTTTCAACGATTGCTTTCAGTGGAACAACTGGCGGCAGATCGACGAACTGATGTACATGCCTCACGAAAAAAGTTACGACTCGTTCTTTAGCGCCGGCTGGAAGACGATGTATTTAGTTTTCGATGAAGATGACGACGATCATCGTTGGGAACGCGTTGAGATGTACTACCCGATGCACGGCTTCGGCGGAGTGAAAGACATCGACATTTATTCCGTCAAACGTTGGCGGCGTAGCAACTACGCTGAACAGGCAATGGTTGCTGAAGGAGAGAAGCCCGGACTGAGTGGCCATCCGCAAGCAGATTCACTGGGAGACCGTGGCGAATTTGACGAGGATAATTCCGGGAACGGAAAACTCTACGTCGGAGTGTTTGATCGAAAGCTCCACCTGGCCGGCGCGGAATGGGGCGCCTGGACCGTCGATAAGAACGCGGAATTCCACGGCGGCGTAAAGACACCATCGCCAAAACCGCTCGCCACTCGTGTCGAGGAAGTCGTGAAGTACACCGATACTGACAACAACGGGTTCCTGGATACCGTGGAGTACGACTACGATGGCGACCGTAAGGTTGACTTGAAGGTGTCGCTCCTCGATTACAAGTCGGCCCAGAACCCGCATCCTGATGTAGCGACTTTGATCGATACGCACGGCGTTGGTTGGAAAGGGCTGAACGAACTCTTTACAAAAATTTCCAACCAATCGTTTCAGGAGGGATTGGACGTCTATCGTGCTGCATGGCGAAAAGGGTTAACGACCCCTGAGATTGATCAGCTCGCTTCGGCCTCGGCGATCGGTGAACGTTACGATCATGGTTACTGGCTGAAAGAAAAGATCTTCCGTGAGATTCGCCGTCGACTCCGCGATCTCAAGCAATCGCAACCGGCTCTGGAAAATTTGGAAAAGGATTTGATCAGGCTCTACTACCTTGGTGAGTTTGAAGCATACGCCAGGAAAATTTCGGAAGTACCGGGACGTTGAAAGAGCGAGTAGCACAGGCTTCAGTCTGTGTTTCTTTGTAATTAGCTGGACTACGTTCACAGACTGAAGTCTGTGCCACTCATTATGCGATACACCGACAAAGTTGTTCTCATCACCGGCGGAAGTAAAGGGATTGGTAAAGGTTGTGTACAAAGCTTCGTCGCTGCCGGGGCGAATGTAGTTTTCTGTGCACGCAACGCGGCGGAAGGAGAGTCGCTGGCGCGTGAATTACATGCGACGTTTGTTCAATGTGATGTTTCAGACACCGAGCAGCTTCGGAGTTTAGTCGACACGACGATTGAGAAACACGGCCGGCTTGATTGCCTGATAAATAATGCGGGCTGGCATCCACCGCACAAACCGATTGATGACTTTTCAATCGAAGAATTCCGCGATCTACTTGAACTGAACCTCGTAAGCATTTTCGCAGCTTGCAAGTTTTCCCTGCCGCATTTGCGGCAGACGAAAGGCAACATCATCAACCTCTCGAGCCTTGTCGGCATAATAGGCCAGCTCCACGCAACAGCCTACGTGCCGACCAAAGGCGCAATCATAGCGATAGATGAAGCTGAACACGGTGTAAGAGTCAACTCAGTTTCACCCGGCAATGTCTACACTCCCCTGTGGCAGGAAGCGATCGACGCCGCGTCGGATCCAGAACAGTGTCGCGCAGACGGTGAAGCAGCTCAGCTACTGGGTCGGATGGGAACGATAGAGGAAGTCGGAAAGTTGTGTTTGTTTATCGCTGCGGAAGCGACATTCACCACCGGGGTGGATCACATCATCTCCGGCGGCGCTGAGTTAGGCTACGGAAGAAAAACCCGTCAGTAGCGGCCGTCCTCAGATACCACCGGCTTTAGCCGCGTGGAGGCTCAATTTCAAATTAGAACTCGCCCGCTCGATTTTGAGAGAGACACCACCGACTTCAGTTGCGTGGAGTTTCAATTCAAACTAGAAGTCGCCTGCTCGATTTTGGAAGATACCACGCGACTGAAGTCGGTGGTATCTCAGCGCGGTTCCTCATACAACCGTCCTAGCGACAAGTTGAAGCTCCACGCGGCTAAAGCTGGTATCCCAGATGTCAGATTCTCGGAACAACAAAGGGAATGAGAAATTTGCAAGGGTCTCTAAAACATTTCGGATAATTGGAAATCAGAATTGTCGCACCTCGCCCCGACTCTCTCAGGTTTCACTCGCAATACAGTGATTTGGTTTGAGCAGTAATCAACGAACGCAAGACATTGGTTGACCGCTTTGGATCATCAATTAGTCAGTTCAACTAACAATTCCCTGTAAAATGCCTTGACGGAGTAGCTGATTGGTACTATAAGTGGCTGGCGTTAACCCAAATTGTTATGACCAATTCGAGTTTAGCCCATCTTCAAATCATTCAACCGCTCCGTTCAGCTCAGAATACTGAGCAAGTGGTTGCGCGAGTTTATGACCTGATAAAGCGCGAAGAGCTGAAACCAGGGGACCGCCTTCCGCCTGAGCGCGAATTGGCCAAACAGCTCGGAATCAGTCGTCCATCTTTGCGTGCAGGCTTGAGTTCGTTGATTTCGATGGGCGTGCTCCAGTCCAGACAGGGCGCCGGAACTTTTATCGTCGACGGTCCACCTACACTCGATAGCGAACCACTGCGTCTGCTGGCTGAACTTCACGGGTTTAGCTACGACCACATGTTCGAGACGAGATCGATACTCGAAGTGGGAGCAGCCGGCCTGGCTGCCGAACGTGCCACCGGGGATCAACTCGCAACCATGGCCGAAGAAATCGCCGAGATGTTTGCGGCCTTGAAAGACCCGCAACAGTTTCTCTTGCACGACATCGCCTTTCACCGCGCTGTCGCCGCTGGGTCGGGCAATCCTACTTTAGCGACACTAGTTGAAATGGTTTCGGCAATTCTGTACGAACGTCGGCGCGACACAATCGAGAGAGCTCACGATTTCAACGAGTCTCTCGAACTCCACCGTCGAGTCTATCGAGCTATTCGTTCGCATAACCCGGACGAAGCACGCGAAGCGATGAGCGAACACATCGTTCGTGCCCAGCGAGCATTTGCGCTCGAAGAGAAACAACAGCAAGAACGTCAACAACCAAAAGATCGAATCTGATTTTGATTTCCACGAGGTGCGTCGAGCGCCTCAAACCGCGTCAGCGGTTCAGCAAACTCGACACTAAACAGGAAAAATTAATTGCAAGGCAGCCAGAATAGTACGGGTTTTATTCAAATTGTCTAAAGAGAAGACAATTAGAAGTCTCAGCAATAATCGGTTTTCTCGTCGTCAGGCGCAAAACAGCTTTTCGTATCGGCCAAACTTGAAGGAGGAGTCCCATGTTTAGTTTCAAGCGTCACATGCTGGGAATGCTGCTTGTAATTGTTACGACCCTCGCACTCGGTGTTGTCGCGAGCGGACAAACGATTACCGGCTCGATATCAGGTTCTGTCACTGACGGAACCGGCGGAGTTATTCCTGGAGCCAGCGTAATGCTCACTGGTGAGAAGACAGGCCAGTCGCGAACGGCTACGACCGACAGTGACGGTCGATACAGCTTCGCTGCACTACAACCTGGCAGTTTCCTGGTGAAGGTTGAAAAGCAGGGATTCCAAACTTACGAGCAGCGTGAGGTGATTCTGTCTGCGAACGAGAAACTTGCACTCCCGGACATCAAGCTTCAGCCGGGACAAGTTTCAGAAACAGTCAGCGTTACGACTGAAGGGGCGGTCGTCGAACGAGAGAGTAGCGACCTGACCGCGCGGCTAACCGCCGATCAAATCAATTTGATCTCGACCAAAGGTCGCGACGTTACATCTCTCCTTCGTCTGCTCCCGGGCACTTCCAACAACGACGATATTGAAGGCGCCGGTGACGGCTTCGGAACTGATCTGCCAAACGTGTCGGGTCAACGCGGCCGTTCCACTGTGCCAACGATTGATGGGTTGTTTGCCGGTGAGCCGAGCGGCTCAAACAAACTCAGCTTTACTATCAATCAGGACGCAGTCGCCGAAGTGAAAGTTCTGCGCAATAACTACGGTGCTGAATACGGCAACAACGGCGGGGCGATCATCAACATCGTCTCGAAGGGCGGAGGCAGGGAATACAGAGGCACGGCCTACTACTTCCTGCGCAACGAGTCGTTGAATGCGTCTCCATTCTTTAACAACAAGGCCGGATTGAAGCGACCGCTTTATCGACACTTGTACCCGGGTGGGAATGTTGGTGGTCCATTGCCATTGCCGCGGTTTGGTGAGGGTGGCGACTTCTGGTTGAAGAACAAAGCGTTCTTCTTCTTCTCGTACGAAAAGCCACACCAGATCACCCCGCAGGATCCACGCTTTGTGACGATGCCAACTGCGCTTGAGCGAGTGGGCGACTTTTCACAATCAATAAATTCGTCAAACGCAAAAGTGTTCATTCGGGATCCGCTAATTGGAACGGGAAATTGTACGGCTACCGATTCGAGTGCCTGCTTCCGTGATCCCAGTCGCGCAACAGCCGCCAACCCGCTGGGTCTCAACATCATTCCGCAAGCGCGTTTCAACAAGAGCGGGTTTGCTTTGCTGAATTACT
>QHXL01000325.1:6673-24888 GCA_003222935.1 Acidobacteriota bacterium | reverse complement strand
AATAAAACTTGCCTCGAACTCACCAGTGTTCGAGCGGATGTCGCAAGATCTCGATCTCTCGGCAGGCGGAGTGATAGATGGCACTGAGACGATTGATGAAGTTGGGAAAAGAGTGTTCGATACAATTTGCGACGTTGCGAGTGGCTTGCAGGCAAAAGCTGAAATCCATAAGCATCGCGAGTTTCAATTCTGGGCCGAGCAGACCGTGTCGCTCTAACAGTCGGATAACTTGAATAGCTTCTATGATCACCGGGTCTTGGCCCGGTGATTTGCTTTGAGGTTTAAGCGCTATTGCCATCCAGCGCAAGTTGGAATGTCCGATATGCTCTAGAGCCTCTTACAAAACTCTCATTCTCCCCGTGCTTTAGCTCGGGGCACAGGTGGCGCTTAAATCGAGGGAACCGTTTCTTCGGTTTGACATTCTTGCTGACAGACGTGGAGCGCGGCTCACCGCAGCAAACCGTTGAAAACGGTTACTTCACTCCATGAGCTCCGCCGCACCCCGAGCTGAAGCACGGGGAGAATGAGAGTTTTGCAAGAAGCTCTTTAGCTTGTCGTGAGCAAGATTGCTAAAGGTTTAAACTTCACCTGCGCGCGTCAGCAATGCAGTCACGACAAGCTAAAGCATATCGGACATTTCAACTTGCGCTGAAGTGAAGTTCCTTTTCCGCTGGTCCTGTCTTCTTGTAAGAGGTTTTAAGCCTCATGTACTTGCTACATCCCGCATAGTCCAGCGACAATGAGGTCGCGCACAAATCAAAACTTGAAAGGGATTCAAATGAAACGGAAAGCTTCGGCAGTCTGGGAAGGCGGTCTTAAGGACGGCAAGGGTTCGATATCTACTGACAGCGGTGTACTTGAAAATACGCAGTATTCATTCAGCACGCGTTTCGAAGAAGGGAAGGGGACAAATCCTGAAGAGCTGATCGCTGCTGCTCATGCCGGCTGTTTCTCGATGGCTCTTTCAGGTCAGCTTGGAAACGCGGGTCTAACCGCAGAACGCATCAGCACTTCAGCTGCAGTAACACTCGAAAAGACCGATGCTGGGTTCACGATTACGACTGTTCACCTTGAGGTCTCAGCAAAAATTCCCGGTGCAACCGATGAGGCATTTCAAACAGCCGCCGGAAACGCTAAAGCGGGTTGTCCGATCTCTCGTTTGTTGAAAGCGGAGATCACAATGAACGCTACTCTCGAAAGCTGAGGCGGGTTCTTTCAATCCAGTTTCACTGTGTCTACTGAACTACTTACACCAGGCGTCGTCGGAGAAGGTTCGTCGGAGAGCGAACTGGACCCGACGACTTTGGCGAAGATCGTCGAACAAGCTCTCGAAGTTGTTGCGCCCGGAGAGCGAGTGCTCGCGATCGTTCCTGATAGAACGCGCGACGATAATACCGATCTACTTTTTCCCGTCGCCACGCGAATACTCACCGAACGCGACGTCAGAAGTTTTGACGTACTCGTGGCCCAGGGCACTCACCCGCCGATGTCCCAGGAGCAAAAGCTTTCTAAGCTCGGGCTCAATGACTTTGCCGGATCGCTCTTCGATCATCGCTGGGACATTCCTGATGAATTGATAACACTGGGTGAGTTAAGTGGTGAACGAGTCGGGGAACTAACCGGTGGCCTCATCAGTGAACCGGTCTCTGTAAGCCTAAACAAATTACTCGCACCAGGTGTTTATGATCGAGTTCTCATTTTCGGCGCGACAGTGCCTCACGAAGTCGCAGGCTTTGCGGGTGGCGCCAAGTATTTCTTCCCTGGTGTTGCTGGTCCTGAACTGACGCACACTACTCACTGGCTCGGCGCACTCGCCGGCATCGAAAACATCATCGGACAGGTGGAGACACCGACACGACATATGATCGAAGCTGCTGCCGATTTTGTTCCTGCAAAAATCATTTCATTGAACACGGTAGTCTCGCGAAATGATGAAGGTCGGCTGATTACATATGGCCTTTTTGCAGGTGAGGTACGTGAAGCGTTTCGCCGCGCCGCCGAGGTCAGTCGACTGGTCCACATTCGCTACACGGGACGGAAATACCAGCGCGTCGTAGCAGTGTTAGATCCGCACTACGATGAAATGTGGGTCGGTGGAAAGGCAAGTTACAAACTCGGGGCGGTGATCGACGACGGCGGTGAGCTGATCATCTATGCCCCTCGCCTCACCAAATTATCGGAAACGCACGGAGCGCTGATCGAGAAGTACGGCTACGCGCCACTCGAGAGTGTGCGCGACATGTTAGGTGTGTCGCAGGAACTCCGTGAGAACCTCTGCATTGCCGCTCACCTGGCCCACGTGTCGTACGCTGGACGTCATGACGAGAATGGACAAATCGTTCCCCGTTACCGGATCACCATGGCCTCGGGTCTGGACGAGGCGACCTGCAAACGAGTAAACCTCGGCTACCTTGATTATCGTTCCTTCGATCTCGAAATATTTCGTAACGATCCTGATACGTTGATCGTTGAGAACGCCGGCCGCGATCTTTACAAGGTTGAAGTGTGATGGGTTTAGGTTTGGTGCCGGAGGTCGGACTCGAACCGACATGAGTGTGACCTCGCTAGATTTTGAGTCTAGTGCGTATACCAATTTCGCCACTCCGGCGCAGCGGGCAGACATAATACGACCTCACTTCAAAGTTTCGCAACCGCAGTTAAATGTGGGATACCGTGCAAAATCAACAGGCGGCAGGTTGAGCTTGTCGTAGCAAATTACGTCTTCGGCTTAAAATCGTCTGCGCCGTGGTCCTATTGATTGAAGCAGCACCGGCTGTAAATGACCACACCGCCTCCAAGCTTCATTGCATCAGACACAGACGCAATCCACCCTTCGTCGAAGGCCTCCCGGAGCTGGAAAATCTCGAGTTGGTCACTCTTTCGGACAAAATCTCCGCACTCCGTCCGTAATTCTCCGTAGACAGCAACTGTAAGTCCTATTATTTATTCACTTAGCGCAAACGTAAAAACATGTTTGCCACGGTCTGTGGAATCGTCTAGAATGCCTTTGCCTGTTT
This sequence comes from Acidobacteriota bacterium, assembly GCA_003222935.1. Taxonomy (GTDB): domain Bacteria; phylum Acidobacteriota; class Blastocatellia; order Pyrinomonadales; family Pyrinomonadaceae; genus PSRF01. Next base: position 21,871 of record QHXL01000325.1, on the reverse strand, counting down.
GGGCCCCGGGATCGCGCGCCTGCCTCAGATACCTCACGAAGCAATTTAAATTTTTGGAAACAGAACACTTGCCCAGGGGTTCCTGTCACCTCAGGAGTGAATAGATGCTGAACAAAGTGCCGCCCCGCATTCTCATAGTTGATGACGAACTGGAGATTACTGAGATCCTCGCTGACTTGCTCAGCACGGAGTACGACTGCCAAAAAGCCGGCTCCGCCGAACAAGCTTTAGCGCGATTGCAAGCCTCGGAGTTTCAGTTGGTCATAAGCGACATAACCATGCCCGGCATGACCGGCCTGGAAATGATTCCGCATATCAAAGAGCTTTCTCCAAACACAGTCGTTGTGATGATTAGTGGAATGCAAACCGTCGAAAGCGCTATCGGAGCGCTGCGCGTCGGTGCGTTCGATTACTTGATGAAGCCTTTCGATCTGCGTCAGGTAGAAGCCGTGGTAAAACGCGCGCTCGAGCACTACGACCTCGTTACCGCGAAGCAGCGCTACGAGAACCATCTCGAAGAGTTAGTTGAACAACGAACAGCAGAACTTGATCGTACGCTCGACTCACTTGAAGATGCTTATCGTTCAACTCTCAAAGCACTTACCACAGCACTCGAAACACGCGACCAGGAAACGCACGGACACTCCGAGAGAGTTGTCACTTATAGTTTGCGCCTGGGCCGTGAGTACGGATTGAGTCGCGATGTGCTGAAGGCACTGGAATTTGGATCTCTACTGCACGACATCGGCAAAATTGGCGTGCCTGATTTAATCCTTCGCAAACCCGGAAAGTTAACTGAAGAAGAATGGGTCTTGATGCGTGAACATCCGATGCACGGTCAACAGATCCTGCGCGGCATCGAGTTTCTACAAGGCGCTGCTCGAGTAGTTGCGCAACATCACGAGAAGTGGGATGGAAGTGGCTACCCGCTCGGTCTTCGTGAAGAAGAGATTGATGTGAACGCTCGAATCTTTGCGGTGGCTGATGCCTTCGACGCAATCACGAGCGATCGCGTCTATCGTCGTGGTAAGTCGTATGAAGCGGCGGCTCAGGAATTAGATGACTGGGTTGGCCGGCAGTTTGATCCAAAAGTGGTCGAGGCCTTCCATCGAGTTCCAAAAGACGACTGGGAAGAATTGCACCGGCAGTCACTGATGCCGAAGCACGAAGAGTATGAAGTGCGGCGAATGGTCGAAATGTTAGAGTCGCAACTTGAAGTAGCGGTAAGCTAACTGGCCTATTTAGATGGTGTCGGCACGACGTATCCACGTCGTGAATGCAAACTCAATCCAACTTTTCTAGATTGCACCTGGATACGTCTGTATTCTCCGGGAGGCGCATCTGATAGAGCTCGCTTTGGTCGATAGGTGACGACATACTCTGCGCCGATTGCCCGAGCGACTTCATTTGATTGGGCCAGCATTTCATCGCTGTTCAACGGCAACATCAGTTTCCCCCCCGTCTCAACAGCAATATTGCTCAAGACCTGCTGACTTTTCTTAACTTCAGCTTCATAAGCCTTTCTCTGTCGACGCATCGCCGGGTCGAACCTGACACCAATACCGAAGGCGGGGGAGCGAGTGGCTCCGGGCGGAAGTGTCGGATCACTGCTGCGAATTGGGTCGGAACTATTCGGTAACTGGCGTACCGCGACACTGGTAGTCTTATTATCAGACTTCTGACGAACAAACTCCGTGTAGCTAATGATGTGCACAGTTGCGCGTGCCGCAACCAATTTCTTGATGGCATCGGCGCGATCGGTCTTGCTGCCTGGCGAATCAACGCCATCCGTGATCATTACGACATGCCTGCTGCCTTCCGGTCGATCGTTCAATTGCTCACTCGCCGCAACGATTGAATCTGAAATGCGCGAACGCTTGGTTGCGTAGAGCTTGTTCTTCAAAAGCTTCAGAGTTGCTGTTTTGTCCCTGGTCCAACTTTGAATGATCTCCGGGCTGTTGCCCGACTGCAACACGGCAAACCAGGAACCTTCCGGAAGTTTGCTGATGAGGTTAGACGCAACTTGCCTGGTCAGAAAAGTACTCTTCGAAAGTCCTCCCAACCCGCTTAGCTCACCGCCGGTATCGAGTAGAAACAGCACATTCGCCGGAATGTGACGCACGCTCGTCACTTGTTGGATAACACCGTCTTCAATTATTAAAACGTCTTCCGTTTCGAGTGTTGGATCATAATGACCGTAGGCATCGAGTGCGGTTACTGGAAGTCTAACTTCCTCGGTAAACACTCTGACTGAATCCGGGTCGGTCTCGATAGGAGTTGCGGTTGGCGATGGCGAAGGAGTTGGCGAGGGGTTTTGCTTTGGCGCGGTCGTTTGCGCAGTCAATGGGCCGGCGGCAACCACGACTAGCGTCAGCAACAGTAGCAGCTTAGGTTGAATTCGAGATGCCTGGTTGAACAACATCGCAGAAAAACATCGAAGCAAAACATCAGACTTAAGAAGTTTTGGAAGTCAGTCTGTTGGATGCCGGGGCTCGTGCTCAGTTGCCCGCACGTAATGCTCAGGTAGCGGCTTTTCGAGCTTGAGCTTGAACCGCAGTGATTGCCACTGCGTCGACAATATCCTCGGCTTTGCAGCCCCGGGAAAGGTCGTTTGCCGGCTTATCGAGTCCCTGGAGGATAGGTCCGATGGCGGTGGCTCCTGCGAGTCGTTCGGTCAACTTGTAAGCGATGTTGCCGGCTTGCAGATCGGGAAATATCAGCACGTTCGCGCGGCCGCCGACGGGAGACCCGGGCGCTTTTGATTGGGCCACCTTGGGTACAAGTGAGGCATCGGCTTGTAGCTCACCGTCAATCAGTAATTCGGGAGCGCGTGCCTTAACAGTTCGCGTGGCTTCAACAACCTTATCAATCAATTTATGTTTCGCGCTTCCCTTGGTTGAGAATGAAAGCATTGCCACACGAGGTTCGACACCAAGCAGGGCTTTACAGGAATCCGCAGACGCGAGTGCAATCTCTGCAAGCTCAGCTGCGCTTGGTTCAATAACAACCCCACAGTCGGCGTAGATCATTGCGCCGTCGTGTCCGAACTCGCTTGATTGCAGTGCCATCAAGAAGAAACTCGACACCAACTTAAAACCTGAACGTACGCCGATGCAGTGAAGGGCTGCACGCACAGTGTGTGAAGTCGTATTAGTTGCGCCGGCCACAGATCCATCTGCTTTACCCAGGCGAACCATCAAGTTTCCATAGTAGAGAGGATCCGAAACCATCGTTCGCGCTTCATCGGCCATCAGGCCCTTTGCGCGTCGTAACTCGTGAAAGAAAGAGACCATCTTGTCGAAATCATCGGCCTTGCGATGATCGATGATCGTCACGCCGGTGAGCTCGACGGAGTTGTCCCGCGCCGTCGAACGAATAGTTTCTTCATCTCCGAGGATCGTAATTTGCGCGATGCGTTGACTCGCGCACTGAGCTGCGGCAACTACGGTGCGCGGATCGTTACCTTCCGGTAATACGATGTGTTGTTGTCTGGAGGCTGCGCGTTGACGAATGCGTTCGAGAATCTGCATAGGAGAAACTTACTGTCGATCTGATTTGGGGTTGAACCGCAGTCTAACGAACAAGCCCGGTGAGGACAAGTCCTGAAGTGTCCGATATGCTTCAGCTTGTCGTGATGTTCGAAGAAGGTTAGTAATGAACACAACGACAAGCTAAAGCATATCGGACATTTTTTAGTTTACTTCTCTGTGCAATAGAAACGCAGAGAACACAGCGGTTGCACAGAGAAGACTCAAATCAGCGCAACACACTGACTTCAGTGCCCCCTCGAGGCTGAGTGTGATAATTTCTAATACAACCAAATCTGACGTCGACGACTCATAGGCCCCGGAGAATACGAATGTCCGACTCAATGCTAAAAGCGCGAATGAAAAACTTGCTGTTGCTGATCCCCAACCTGGTGATGCTTTGTGGCAAGTTGATGGTCGACCCGCGCGTGCCGACCAAGGAGCGTATGCTGGTAGCGGGCGCGATCGTCTACGCCTTACTACCTGTCGACTTTATCCCCGACATGCTTCCATTCGTTGGTCAGATCGACGACGCTTATCTCATCGCATTGTCGTTGTTGCGACTCACAACTGTGGCAAATCCGAATGTAGTTCGCGAGCATTGGCGCGGAGGAGGCGATGTTGTTGAGTTGATCGGGGCGACTGCGACGATTGCTGCGAAGTTTCTTCCGAAGAGACTGAGAAGAGTACTGACGGCTCACGTGGAATCTACCGGCGCTGCAAAAAGTCTTAAAGGACCACTTCTCGTCGAACGCGCGCCGCGTGCAGAACCAAGAAGTCAGAATCGCGCGCAGTAGCCCATGTCCGATATGCTTTAGCTTGTCGTGACGCTAATGAGTTGTTGTTCGCACTTCCTAAGAACGTTATAGCTTCGAGTTCTGGTAGGTTACGTCGCGACAAGCTAAAGCCTATCGGACCATCAGTGCATATCGGACACTAGGCTGCCAACGTCCAGTCAATAACTCCCTCGACCGCATTCACCAAGCCGCCAACCGCCGCCGGGTTGTTTGTCTTCCACGCCCAGTAGCGAATTTGTTCAGGCATGGTCGAATCCTTGCCAGCTTCATCGAAAGCAAGAAAAGCACAACTCAAGCTCGACGATTGAGTTATCACAAACCACTCACGCGACAACTTAAAATCCGATTTCAAATTGATGAGTCGGATGTTTGGATGACGAGGTGGTTGCCAATCGTCTTGTCCGAAGAGATAGACTGACTCGGAAACATCGGCAATTCGCAAGTATCGATCAATGATCGGCTGCAACTGAGAAAACTTCTCGAAACCGGCAAAAACACGCCCTCCTCGATTTGTTCTCAGCAACAACGCGTTCTCGATCATCAAGCAGGCATACTCGACCGATGCGGTCGTTGTATGGCAAACAAAACTTTCGTGCCTTTCGAAGTCTTGCCGCGCAACGCTCGCGATTTCACCAAGGTTTTCGACGTCTTTATTCATCGAAAACTCAAGTGCGTACTCAAATATTGAAAAGTTCTTCACGGAGAGGAACCTCCACGACTGACCTTGGAGCAATCTAGTGAAGTCTCGCTGCAGGAGCGTTACGAATATTTAGTTAAAGTGTGTGGGTGGTAAGAGCGGTGAGTTCGCACCGGTTTTGGAGTACTCACGAAAGATTAAGACTCTTCAAGTTTACTCAAAAGCTTTTCGTGAATACCGCCGAAGCCCCCATTAGACATGATTGCGACAACATCGCCCGAGCGAAGTTCCGGAATGAGGTGGGCGACGATTTCATCAGCCCCTGGCAGTGCTAGCGCGGGTTTGCCTTGTTGCAAAATCGCTTCGATTAGTGCGCCTGTGTCCAGAGCCCGTCCCTTTTCTGTGACCTTCGAGCTATCAAAAACACTTGCTATCACTACGTAGTCAGCCGACTCAAAGGCGCGCGCATAATCATCCTGAAAAACAGCGAGACGGGATGACCACGATCGAGGTTCAAATATTGCGACCAGTCGCTTCTGACTGTATTTGGCTCTGAGTGCGCGCAAAGTTTCACGAACGGCAGTTGGATGATGTGCGAAATCATCAATAACCACGACACCTCGACGTTCTCCTCGAATCTCGGCGCGACGCTTCACATTCTTGAAAGTAACTAATGCCTCCCGGATTTCAGGGCGGCTGAGTCCCCAGGCATCAGCAGCGATGATCACGGCGAGGCAATTCAATAAGTTGAACTCACCGAGTAGCGGAGTTTCAAACTCGCCCCATGCTTTGTTCTCGCAATAAACGTCAAACCGCGACAATCCTTTGCTGAAGTCAGGATTTCGAATCTGCCACTTCGCGTCGTTACTAATTCCAAAGGTCTCAAGATTCGTAAACAACCTGGAACCCATTGCCTCGACAACCGCACGCACATTTCCGCTGTCCCAGCCGGCGATCAGACGACCGTTGCCAGGAACCAGATTCATAAACCGTCGAAAAGCAAGGTTCACGGCATTCAGGTCGAGGTAAATGTCGGCATGATCAAATTCGATGTTGTTGACGATTCCGAGTTCCGGAAGATAGTGCATGAACTTCGGACCTTTATCGAAGTAGGCTGTGTCGTATTCGTCAGCTTCGATGACCATGTAGTCGCTCTGTGCGACCCGGAAGCTGGTGCCAAAGTTTTGCGCTACTCCACCGATGAGAAAACTCGGATTCAGTCCACCCTGATCCATGACCCAAGAGGCAATGCTTGTAGTTGTTGTCTTCCCGTGAGTGCCGGCAACCGCCAGGCAATGCTTTCCCCGAATAAACTCTTCTTTAACGACCTCGGCCTGCGATCGGTAGAGTAGTTTTCTCTTTAGTGTTTCTTCGACTTCGGGGTTGCCACGAGGAATTGCATTTCCAACGATCACACAGTCCGGTGCCGGAGTTAAATTACTCGCGTCAAATCCTTGTTTGACTGTAATTCCCAACGCCGCAAGCATCGTCGACATTGGTGGGTAAACGTCTTTGTCGGAACCCGTAACAAGATGGCCGCGAGCCTGCAGCATCCCGGCAAGCGAGGCCATTGCGGTTCCACATATTCCGATTAGGTGATAGTGCATGTTACTCGTGCAGAAAACTCTTCGCCTTCCCCTTAACTCTTCGCAGCCACAACGGATACTTCGATCGGCAGCTTTCCATCAAAGGGAACGACGGGTCCGGCGTGCGCGGAGTTGCGCGGGCATGCTCGATCGCGCGCTCGAAACACGCCACGTAGTTGTCCACCATTCGCCGCACGCTGTACTCGCGACCAGTCTCCCAAGCCCCGGTCCGCGTCTGCGAAAGAGATTCCCTATCGCTATCCAGTAGCTTAATCCTGTCAACAAAGGCGTCAATGTCGCCAACGGGGACAATGAAGCCGTTCTCCCCGTCCTTTACGAGCTGCTTGTTGCCGCTGCGGATATCCGTGACGACGGGAGCGCAGCCGTTCGCCATCGCCTCGATCAGCGAGATGCAGAATCCCTCGTATTCGGAGGCTAGAATAAAGATTTCGCTTTTGCGCAAAACGCGGAGAACCTCAGTCGAACCGAGCCACCCGTGAATAACAACACGACCGCTCTCGATCTGGTCAGCGAGGACCGACCGTATATTCGACATCTCTACGCCATCGCCAACTAGATCGAACGTGAAACATCAATTCTTTTCTGCTTGTTCTCAAAACGGCCGACATAGACCATTCGAAGCGGACCTGACGCCGACGTTACCGGCTGGTTGTCGTTTGTTTCGACACCATACGGGATCCACTCGACCCGGTCCGCTGCCATGCCGCAGTCGTCGACGTACTTCCGGCAAATCTCGTCGCTGACGCCGACCGCACGCGTCAGAAACTTTTCGTAGTGTCGTACTGGTGTGTAGAAAGTTTCCTCGTCGTTGTGACCGATTGTCAGAGTTGCGATCGAAAAATTAAGCAGCGGCAGTACGGTCCAGCCAATATCGGGCGATACCGAGATAACAAAGACATCCGGCTGCAGTTCATTCACCCACTTCGCGACTTCCGGCGTCCCGTCATCGATGAGAATGGAACCGGTCCACACATCTCTATGGATCGCGGCGCCGGTCTCTTCGATTCCCGCCGCCGACTTCGCCACCGGATCTCCTTTCGAAAGGAAATGGACATCGTGGCCGGCTGCGTTCAAGCCGCTCATGAACTGGACGAGAAATGTTTGGGCACCGCCGAAAATGCGCCCGTCCATCGTTGTATCCACTATAAGGATCTTCATCAGACGCGGGTCGACTCAATATCGGCGGAAGGCTTATTGGGAAAGATTAGTTTCTCGGTTCGCTTATTCCATTTGTAGAAGCGTCCGCAAAAATAGTCTATATAACCCTGCAATAACGCACGGCTGTGCTGTTTTGAGTAAAGCGCATGGGTTAGACCTGCCAGATTCGACAGATGCCAGACTACCTCCTTCGCCAGATAGGGATACGATTTTATTCGCTCCCGAAATGGTAGGTTTTCCTTCATCCAAAGCATTTTATTTCTTGTGAGAAGGTACGTGGAAACAAGTCCGGGTGTTGAACCGGAGCCTTTGTGATAGACGAGCGCATTCGGAATGACATAGCTCTCGTACCCATGGCGCCTTACGCGGGCACACCACTCGGCCTCATCATGGTATGCAAAATACCTTTCGTCCAAAAGTCCCTCTCGCCTGAAAACGTCGCTTGGCGCGAGCAGGCAGCAACCATTCGCAAATTCGGATGTATACGGTTCGCGGCTAGAGACATCTTCTAGTCTGACCCCGGGTTCCGTCAGACGAAGTCTGGCTTTAGCTGTATCCCATTTTGCATCGCTGTATGAGATGTTATTCGGTATCTCGTGCTCCAGAATGATTGGCGAGGCTGCGCCAAAGTTTCCCACCTTGGCTACGCCCTCTAAGAGTTTGTCAACAAGGTCGGGAGTGACGATCGCATCATTATTCAGGAGCATTACGTAGTCTGCTCCGTTTTCGAGGGCATATCTGATCCCTACATTACAGCCTCCGCAGAAACCGAGATTCTCCGATTGCCGCAATACGACAACATTTGGAAATGCCTTTTCGATCGTGTCCGCCTGGTTGTCACTGGAGGCATTGTCCACAACGATCGTCCTGACGTTCGGGTAAGTCAGTTTTTCTACAGAACTCAAACACTCAAGCGTATCAGTCAGTCCATTCCAGTTGAGAGTGACGATGCTTATAGAAGTCGGTTCTCGTTGCATTTGCGAAACTCTTAATGCTCTGCATGATCGCTCAGGAACTTCTCATCGATCATGCTGGCATATTCGTCAATACTCAGTGGATTGTTAAGACCGACCAGATTCTCTTTTGTCTCTGTATAACTATCCCTGGCTCGAAGCATTGGGCCAAATATCCTCGAGGTACGGAGAAAATCGCTTATTCGCATTCTCGGCGTAGCAACCAGAGATAAAACCTCGTCCTGGAAATTTTGCTCCTGCCGCTCCAGCGTTTCCCAAAAGCGTTTCTTTTCCCTGGTCATATCGAACCCGCGACTTTGCAGAAATTTTAGGGAATCAAATGACTTTACATAATATTTTACCCAAGACAAGTCGAAGTCCAATTCTGTTTTGGTATCGATAACCGCAAGCAGGCATGCCTCGATCCAACGATTGTCGTAGGCGAAGTCCAGAAAATGGTTCTGATACTGACCCAGATCATGAGTCGGCCTGCCGTAAGTTTTCCTTTGGTTTTCAATGTCTGGCGAACGCGTGAGGCTCACATCCGAAACTCTTTGCACGTATAGCGGTTTGTCGAGATAGCAATACTTGTTTGTAAATTGACTCAGAATAATTGTCGTGCTGTACACATCGGTCGAAGAAAGATTGCGTGGAAAGATCGAATCAAGCGACGACTTCAGTCCGGCGAAAATCGAGCGTCGATAGGCTGCATTCGCGAGATACGGTAAGCCTACTGGACGAAATCCTTCGGGGTAATTTGTAAGATCTGCTTTTGCAAACATGTATTGCAAGATCTCATTTTTCTTTCCACGACAGTCGTACGTATAAACCTTATTGGTGAAATGCGGGCTGGAAAATTTATGGCGAGTTTCGTAATGAGGATTTTCGTAATATTGCGGAATGCCACAAGCAACAATGTCCGAATCGTACTCATTGATTGCCTTTGCAAAGGATTCAAGATAGATCCCGGCGTAGGCGTCATCGTCGGCAAGAAAAGTCACGTACTCTCCTCTCGCCCGATGTATACCAAATTCCCAACTCTCGTTAATGGGAAGAAATCCAGCGGTCCTAACGTACCGGATCCGTGAATCGTCAAAACTCTTAACAACGTCAAATGTATTGTCGTCGGAAAAATTGTCGGAGACTATTAGTTCAAAATCTCCAAAGGTTTGTTTGAGGACACTTTGAACTGCCGTCGCCAAGAAGCTCGATGCCCGATTGCGGGTGGGTATTACGACAGAAAATTGTGGACGGTTACTCATAACCAAAGACCCTTTTGAGAGCTGTGCTCCTGATCGAGGAAAGGGAAAGGGCTGTGACAGAAAGGGTTAAAAAGGCAATTGTTCCTAAGACGAAAACCCGCAAGGTCGAACTCCATTTCAATAAATAGTCGCTGAACACATAGTAGGCTATTGAATTTAGAAATACGGCCGCCAATATCGCAGGCAAAACGTCGCCAAAAAACCACCTCCACTGCTCGCCTTTGAGTAGGCGACCATGCATTATCAGAACCATCAGCGTACCTATTACTGCATTGTAGACAATCCACCCCGAAATTCCGCCGACAGCTCCGTAAAGATAAACTCCGCTTATCATCAACGGCATCAGTAAGAGTATCGCCACGATCAGAAGATAAATTCCGAGCCTCGTCCAGCTATACGCCATCTGCAAATTGTGCGGCAGCACTATCAGGCCATTTAGCGCCGCACCGATGACCACGAGTGTTAATAGCACGTGCGTATTTGTCGCAATCGCATCGTTTCGTGTCCAGAGAAGCACGACCGGATAGGAAAAAAAGGCGAGAACAACCGAGGTCGGAATCAAAAACAGCGACATCAATTGGCACCCACGATGATAGAAGTCAATCAAGGCGTTTTCATCGCCGATTGAAACAAAGCTGGCAAGCTTTGGATATATCACGTTGGAAACCGACCCGACTATCATCCCCATTGCCATCGATGAGATCGTGATCGCCAGCGAATAGTAACCAAACTGCTCTAGGTTCAACATTCGACTTAGTATGACTTTATCAGTTTGCGTAACGGCTAATGCAAGGATTCCCGTTATAGACATACCTGCAGCGAATCGCCAAACTTTATGGAGTAGATCTTTCCGAAAACGGCCCTTCTCTTCGGACCGAAATATGCTCTTACGAAAAGCAACACTGGTGAGGATTGTTTGCACGATTACGATCAAGAGCTGCCACCAAAGAAACGCTTGAATGGTTGGCGACACAAAAGCGAGGACGAGCCACGCCCCGATAGAGCGTGCGGCTCCGCACGCAGCATTGATCGAATTTAAGAGGACCTGTTTTTGAAGACCGATCAACCCGCCAGCATTAAAGCCCGACAAAAATTGGATTGCGGTAGTAAAACTGATCAGCAAGAATGCCTGTGTGATGGTTGTTATCGTGAGTTCTTTTGGCTGGACCCAGTATCTCGCGATGAGTGGAGATAGCGAACACAGAATTATCAATATCGTTATTGCTGACAGCAAGTTTGGGACTTGAAGCGTTCGTCTCAAATCATGCATTTCCTGCGCATTGTCTTTAGAAACGGAAAGTCTTGCCATTTCCCGACTGAGCGTCGGCGAGATTCCGAAATCCAACTGATTCAAGAAAGTTTGCAGGCTCAAAAAGATCCCGATCAAACCGTAGCTCTCGACGCCAATATAGCGAAGGTAGACGGGTACAAAAATAATTCCGAGAATTGCGGTCCAGAATTGACCGGCGAAACTCGCAAAAATATTTGTTTTTGTAGAAGCCAAAGATGTGATTAGGCAGGAAGCTTTAGTCGCGTTCCTTGATAAACCTGGCAGGAACGCCACCCCAAATTGAGTAGGCTGCGACTCGTGTATTCAGAACACTTCCAGCAGCGATAACAGCGCCGCGTTCAATATATGTTCCGTCGAGCAACACACAGTTTGCTCCGATCCAAACATCGTCCTCGATGACCACCCCGCCCCGCGACGGAGCAAAGCCCTGGTTTCTTATTAAAACGTCCCTGTTATCGATCGCGTGATTAGTCGGAACGATAGATGTATTTGGCGCGATCAAGACATAATTTCCCAGCTTTATTCCATTCCCCGAATACAAGACGCAGTGCTGATTAATATAACAGTGCTCGCCGATTTCAATGTCGCCAGAGCCTCCGACAAACTGAATTACGGCAAATGCATTTATCCATGTAAAGTCTCCGATCTTCAGAAGCGAATCTCGCACCGAAGGCTGAATTCTCGCGTCCGGACTAATGACGGCCTTTTCGGATACTTCACAGTTCGCGGAGGAAAAAATATTAGACATTCCCTATGATTTCAAACTCAAATCCTTTTGGAGCTTGAAGTGCTGACACTTCTTCCGAACCTGGGTTCTGATTCTTATTTTCGTTATGACCGCGCCTCGATCGAGGAGAATCGCTGCCAAGGTGATGAACACGTCACCGTACCCGTTTTAAAAAACCGCTTGGCGCGGAACTAACCATCAATTTGTTTTCAATCACGTTGTCAATTTCAAAACTGTCGTTCTCTTTCAAAAAAGCAAAGACGGCGGTTTTCGGATTGTCACCGACGTTCCAAGGCCTATCGTGAAAAAAATCACGCGGCATGTCTTCGACAAATGTATCAAAAACTACCAGGTAACTGTCGATGCTGACCAAGGACGAATAAATTTCGAGCTCCTTCGAAACGTGGTTATGTGTGTGATTAGAATCCAAAATGACCATTACGTTTGAATAATCTGCCGCGATAGCGCGAACCCTTTGCGCCGTATCCTCGCTGATTGACGAACCTTCGATCAATTCAATGCGCTTGAACATCGGATGGTTTTCAATTTCCTTGCGGTTATGTTCACGAATGTCGATATCGACACCGACGACTTTGCCGTTACCACCAAGAAGCTCGAGCATAGAAGCCGAAAAAATAATCGAGCCACCATGTGCTATACCGGTTTCAATTATGAGATCGGGCTTAACTTTCCAAATGACTTCCTGTAAGCCGATAATGTCCTGCGGCATCTGGATGATTGGTCTACCAAGCCATTCGAAATTATAAACGTATTTTCTGATCAAGCTCTGCTTGGTCCATTCCAAAGCGAGCCGCTTAAAATCTGGATCGTTTCCATAACTTTCAATCCGCTCAAGCACCTCGCGTTTGAACTTTTCTATTTCATTCATATCTAATGACATCCTCTAGTCTTAGTCTTTCCAGATCGAACTTACTAACAAAGGCGAGCTCCTTGCCGGCTTTCTCGTTCGATACCCGAGAATAAGAAACCGGTGCATTAGACGTTGATTCTATAGACAAGTTTAGAAAGTGCGCCCAATCGGCAACTGAGTAGCTCTTGCCCGAACAAATATTGTAAACATCACTCGTTTCACTGAGAGTGCCCGCGCGCAGAATGCCGTCAAGGGCATCCTCGATAAACACATAGTCTTTCGTACTATTGATGTTTTGTCGCACCGTAAGTTTTTCGTTGCGAATCTTGTGCTGCAGCATCAATTCCAAAAAAGTGCCGTCACTCAGCTCTTTTGAGCTGTAATCCCCGAAAACATTGGATAGTCGAACCACGACCCTTTTATAACTGCGGGGTGTATTCAACAACAAGCACTCCATCATTTTTTTCGCATTGTCATATAGTGCATCAGCCGACATGTGATTTGAAGGGGTGAGATTACCTTCGCGGAAGATCGTCTCGGGATCCGCGGTAAAGCCGTAGATCCTCGTGGAACCTAAGCAAACGAGAGTGTCCGAGATCCTACAATGCCTCAAAAGATAGGTAGTCAACTGAATATTCGATTCAACAGTCTCAAGTGGCTTGCAGCGGAAATCACCAGTATTTCCTGCGCAATTAAAGACGAAGTCAAACTCCTGTTCTTCCAATACCTGAATATTCCGCCGATTAACACCGATGATTTGAAAATCAGATTTTCTCTGAAGGTGTGTGAGAAAATTAAACAAACGCGTCCCGATGTAGCCCAAGCCGACTATCGCCACTGATTTGCCCTGTAGAATTTCCAGATAACTCATGCGAATGATTGGTTTCGACTCACAAGATTTTCAGATCGGGCAAGGGCAATACGAATCGGCCGCCCCAGTTGCGCACATAATCTAGCTGATCGAGGATTTCTTGCTTGAGATTCCACGGCAGGATCACGATGTAATCCGGCTTCGAATCCTTCAAACGGCTCTCACCAACGATCGGTATGTGACTTCCTGGCAAAAACAAACCTTGCTTATGGGGTGAGGCGTCCACTACGAAATCGATGAGATCGTTCCTCACGCCGCAGTAATTTAGCAGCGTATTACCTTTTGCAGCTGCACCGTAAGCGACAAGCGTCTGACCGTTTCTTTTTTGTTCGACAAGAAATTCGAGAAAATGGTTTTTGATGCGATCTACCTTTGGATGAAACCTAAGATAGTAGTCAAGAGTTTGTAATCCGGTCCAACGCTCCTTTGCTAATAAATCCTCGACGCTCTTTACCACTTTGTGTTTAGTGTTTCCGCCGTGCTTCGCAAAAATCCTGAGCGACCCTCCATGCGTCGGGATTTCCTCAACATCAAAAATCTCGAGATCGCGAGCTTCAAAGATTTGTTTGACGGTATATAGAGACAAGTACGAAAAGTGTTCGTGATAGATGGTGTCGAACTGATTGTTTTCGATTAACTGCAGAACGTGTGGAAACTCCATTGTGATCACGCCGTCTGGATTGAGCGCCACCTTTAAGCCCGCAACAAAGTCGTTGATATCGGGAACGTGAGCGAGAACATTGTTACCTAATAGCAGATCCGCCGAACGGTTATCTCGAGATAGTTCTTTCGCAAATCTTTCGCCGAAAAATTCCGTGAGTGTCTCGATACCTTTTTCACGAGCCACTGTCGCTGTACTCAAGGTTGGTTCAATACCCAGGACCGTTACGTCCCTTTGTTTGAAATACTGAAGCAGATAACCATCGTTGGATGCGATTTCGACTACTCGGGAGTTCTCGTCGATTCGGAACCGCCCGGATACGTCTTCGACATATTGCCGCGCGTGCTCCAGCCACGATTTCGAAAAAGACGAAAAGTAAGCGTAGTTGTCGTCAAAGATCTCGTGAGCATTTTTAACCTCGTCTATCTGGACCAAGAAACATTTTTCACAGACGAAAACTCGCAGAGGATAAAAGGCCTCCGGCTCATTAAGCTGTTCGGCGCGCAGGTATGAGTTTGACGGCGGGCTACTGCCCAGATCGACAAATTCATGCTCTAAAGCTGTATCGCAAAATCGACAATTCATTCTTTTGGGAATACCAAAAACTCAGTTTTAGTCAAACGGTGAAATAAAATCGGAAAAGTTCTGAAGCGCGGCGTCCCGGTCTGAAATTACTGGATGCTCTTCGTTCCATTTAATTGCGAGATCAGGGTCCTTCCAGAAGATACCGCTCGCGGATGCGGGATGATATAAAGCGTTGATCTTGTAAGCGACGATCGCTTCGTCAGTCAGTGTCTTAAAACCGTGGGCGAAACCTTTCGGGAGATAGATCGCGG
>QHXL01000325.1:0-6557 GCA_003222935.1 Acidobacteriota bacterium | reverse complement strand
TTTGTCTCAGCATACGGCGGAAGTTGAAAATGAAGACCGCGCACAGTATTTCGCACTCTATTAAAAGATATGCTTTCTTGTTCCCAGTCAACTTCAAGGCCATGCTCCACAAACAGAGATCGGCTGTACGAGCGCATAAAATAACCTCGCGCGTCCTTAATCCGTTCGAGTTGTATTTCGAAGACTCCTTCGAGCTCACGCGGTTTTATCTGCATCCCGACCTTGATATAAATTGATTTGATTTTTCGTTAGTTCGAGCAGATCTTTCTTATCCCGGAACGCGCGGTACCAATCAATTGTCATCGTCAAACTTTCCGGTAGCGTGAGGATCGAATTCCATCCAAGTTCGGCTCTCGCCTTCGAACTATCCAACTTTAATATGTTTGTTTCGTGTGGGTGATTGCCGTTCGATATCTTCCATTCCACTCCGGCATCCCAATTCTTCTCTATCTCTTCAAGGACCAGCTTGACGGGCTTCGCCGCATTTTCGTCAGGTCCAAAGTTCCAGGCGGTGCCAAATTCGTTTTTTCCTTCAAAGAGCTTTTCGGCCAGCAGCATGTAACCGTTAAGGGGCTCAAGCGTGTGTTGCCATGGACGGATCGAATTTGGATTGCGTATCACCAGCTCGTCACCGAAGATCAGCGAGCGAAATACATCAGGAAGCAATCGATCCTCGGACCAATCACCGCCGCCAATCACATTCCCAGCTCTCGCACTCGCTATCAAAGTCTTGCCATCGCTAAAGAACGAGTTTCTATATGACGAGATCGCCAGTTCGGCGCACGCTTTTGAATTAGAATAGGGATCGAACCCACCAAGACGATCGGTTTCGGAATATCCGAAAGCGCGTTCCTCGTTCTCGTACACTTTGTCCGTCGTTATCGCAACAATGGCTTTGGCAGAGCCGGTCTTGCGGGCCGCCTCGAGAAGGTTAATCGTTCCTATGACGTTCGTTGTGTATGTGTCTACGGGTTCCCGGTATGAGCGGCGGACAAGCGACTGTGCCGCGAGATGAAATATGATCTCGGGTTGAAAAGTTCGGAAAGTCTGTTCGAGTAATTCGAGGTTCCTGACATCTCCGATCCTTGAATCGATGAGGCCATCCAAGCCAAGCGACTCAAAAAGATTCGGACTCGATTCAGGCTCGAGTGAAAATCCGCACACTTCCGCGCTGTGCGTCTTAAGCCATAAAGAAAGCCAGCTTCCCTTAAAGCCAGTGTGTCCGGTAACCAGGACACGCTTGCCTTTCCAAAAACTCATTTCCAGATCTTCCAGGGAGCGCTACCTTTGCTCCAAATTCCTTCGAGATAATTCTTGTCGCGAAGTGTGTCCATGCATTGCCAGAAACCGTAGTGTTTGTAGGCGACGAGTTGACCCTCTTTCGCGAGGTTCTCAAGTGCGTCTTTTTCCATTACGCTCGCGTCACCCTGCAAGTAACTCAGCACTTGCGGCTCAAAGACCAGAAAACCGCCGTTTATCCATCCTTCTCCGGTCTGGGGCTTCTCGCTAAAATGGACTGTATCATCCTCTTCAAAGAGTAATTCGCCGTAGCGTGCTGGCGGACGAACGGCAGTCACGGTGGCGAGTTTGCCATGAGATTTGTGAAAATCCACCAGGGCGTTGAGATCGATATCGACGACCCCATCACCGTACGTGACCATAAAGGTCGCGTCTTTTAGAAATGGCTCGAGGCGTTTTACCCGCCCACCGGTCATCGAGTGGTCCCCAGTTTCGATTAGATGAACCTGCCAGTCCTCGTTTTCACGGTCGCGTGTTTCGGTTTTACCAGTACGCAGATCTATCGAGATGCTGCCGTTCAGCGTGCAGTAATCGAGAAAGAATCTCTTGATGTATTCGCTTTTATATCCAAGTGCGACGTAGAATTCATTAAACCCTTGCGTAGCGTATATCTTCATCACGTGCCAAAGGATCGGACGGCCGCCGATCTCGATCATCGGCTTCGGCTTGATTTCAGTTTCCTCCGCAAGGCGGGTTCCAAGGCCTCCGGCCCTACGATTAGGACGAAAGAATCTAGACGATTATGCCTTCGCTCTGCAAGGAGGGCTGTTGCACACTTAGTCAAAAGCGCAAGGCGATTCTATTGGGCCCACCCGGTAAAGGCGTTGTCTGGACTATTTTCAAATGCGCTTTTATAAATGGAACACCAAGATCGAAAAGGTAATTTCCCCTAACTAAAACCTGAATGATGAACAACCAAATCCGGTGGCTAAAGTCCCTTCCGTTTGTACTCGCAATTAAGTTGGTCTCAATGTCGGCCGTGCGGAAGCTAACGGGTTTACCTGTAGCGTTCTCCTTCGCTCAGGGCGCCGAAGACATAATTATTCCTTACCTGGCGAAATATCATTTCGGAATCAATAGATCGGGGACCTATGTAGACGTCGGCTGTAATAGCCCAATTAAATACTCGAACACCTTTTTTCTGTATCTACTAGGCTGGAGAGGGATCAATATTGATGCTAATGCCGATTTGATCGACGAGTGTCGTCGCGTGCGGCGACAGGACATTTGTGTTCGAGCAGCCGTCTCAGACACCGAACGCGAAGTAGTGTTCCACAAGGCAAAAGATGACGCGGTTAGTACGATCGATGAGACTCGACTGGTCGAGTGGAAGAAGCATTTTGAGTTTTCCGATGACGATCAGGAAACTGTTGTTACAAAAACTCTCACATCCATACTGGACCAACATTGGAAGACTGGGAACGAGATCGATCTGCTTTCAATCGATGTCGAAGGACACGATTTTAATGTGCTTAAGAGTCTCGACCTTTCCAAATATAGGCCGAAGATAATCGTTATCGAAATGCATTCGATCCAGGATATGCCGCAAACCGAGATTTACCAATACCTGGTAAAGAACGATTTCGTCTTCAAGTTTTATGCGGTTCTGAATGCTTATTTTGTAGATGCTCACGGTCATGAGAACCATTGATTCGCGGCTGCGAGATTCGACAAGAGTCGTTCGCTCGCGGCCGGCGAATTTGTCCGCCGATGACGCAGTGCTGTTCGAGGATCACTTCTCGTATTCAACCTACGACAGTTATTTGAAGTGTATCGGCAAGGCGAAGGTCTCGGCAGATTCGGTTGTTTATAAGAATTACGCTCCCGTTGTTGAATCCCTTTATCGCGCGGAGAGTGTGGCTTATTACCGGTTTAGATATTTGGCAAAAAAAGTTCTGATGTCGCGTAAGGTTGAGCTTGAAGCCAGCAAGGCCTTTCTGCTGGCGACGGACCAGGATTCAAGTGGGCATTTTCACTGGTTTACGGAAGTACTTCCCAGGCTTTGGCTCGTCAAAGATCGTACAAGTGAGTTTGACCTGATGCTGCCCGACACGCCGTATATTCGCGCGGTCGGTGTCGCGAGTCTTGAGCAGTTCGACCTGCGTTTTGCAGGGATTCACTGGATGAAGCCTGATGAACTTTATTCCGTGCCGAATCTCTATTACCTTTCCAAAGTATCGCGAACGGGCCAGATGGACGACGCGATCATGAAAGAATTGAATCAAGCGTTAATCGGCAAACGGCCAACCGGAAATCGGAAGTTTTATATTTCCCGCGAGCGCGCTGAATTTCGAAAGGTTTTGAACGAACCGGAACTCAGCGAAAGGTTGGCAGCTTACGACTTCGAAGTATTGCATTCTGAAGATTTGTCATTAGCCGATCAAATCGAGGTCTTCTCGCATTGCGGGACGCTGATCAGCATTCACGGTGCGGGCCTGACAAATTGCTTGTTCATGCCACCCGGCGGTAAGGTCGTGGAACTGCGAAAACGTACGGGTACTGGCATCTGGCAGATTCAGTGGGCCATAAATACTATTACTATCACGGAGTGCCGGACTCGGACCTTTCACTGATCGGCCGCGGGTGTAATCTCACAATCCCGATCGATGACTTTGAAGAAAAGATCCTGAAAACAATTTGAGCGACATCCTGGCCTGACATTGACTTAACTCTCAAGCCACAGTCGACGAGTGCTTCGCTCTCTCCTTAGTTGCTTCCACTATCTCGGCAATAATAAGTTTCAGATCGTATTTGTAATTCCACTCAGGATAGTCGCGTTGAAAACTGCGTACATCGCTAATCCACCAGATGTGATCGCCCGACCGCGCTTCATCAGACATGGTGTATAGAAGCTTTTTCCCGGTTAGTTCTTCGGTGTAGCTGATTGCTTCCAGCATTGAACAATTGCTATGGCGTGAACCACCGATGTTATAGACAGCGCCTGGGATTGGTTTCTGAAAATAATGCCAGAAAGCATTTACCAGATCGTAGGAGTGGATATTGTCGCGCACCTGCTTTCCCTTGTAGCCGTAGATCGTGTAGGGCTTTTCCGTGAGCGCGCACTTCACCAGGTAGGCGAGGAAGCCGTGCAGCTCGGCTCCGGAATGAGCTGGTCCAGTCAAACACCCGCCTCTAAACGAAACGGTCTTGAGACCGAAGTAACGACCGTACTCCTGCGTTAACACGTCAGCTGCAACCTTGCTTGCTCCAAAGAGACTGTGCTTTGACTGATCAAGTGACATAGTCTCATCGATACCAAACTCGCAATAGGGATGAGCTTCATCTAATTCCCACCGGGTCTCTTTTTCCAGCAGAGGCAAATTGTTTGGCGTGTCGCCGTAGACTTTGTTTGTCGAGGTGAAAATGAACGCCGCATCAGGAGCATGGCGTCGCGTTGCCTCGAGCAGGTTCAGCGTTCCATTTGCGTTAACCGTGAAGTCTGTGAGTGGCTCACGCGCCGCCCAGTCGTGGCTGGGTTGGGCCGCTGTATGGACTACGAGGCTAATCGCCTTTCCGTGCTCGGCAAATAAGCTGTCAATAGCCCGCTCGTCTCTCACATCAACGGAATTATGACTAAAGTTCCGGATATCTTCCTGTAGCTTTGAAGTATTCCACCTCGTCGAGGCGTCAGCACCGAAAAAGTATTCGCGCATGTTATTGTCGATGCCAACAATATCCATCCCCTTGGCGTGAAGAAAACGCGCGGTTTCGCTGCCGATTAGGCCGGCTGATCCGGTTATTACTGCAACAGACATTTTGAAGTACCTTTCATTCCCCGAACGAGCGCTACGATTAGGACGAAAGAATCTAGACGATTATGTGTACCGTCCGCAAGTATGCCCCTTAGTCAGTACTACCTGGAAATCGCCACGTTTTGTCGGGCTCTGCTTCTGTAGTAACATCGATTTCTAAACAAAAATGAGCAGCACCGAACAAAATCCATCTCTGGTTTCCGTCGTAACTCCCACGTTCAATCAGGCAAACTTCTTGCGAGAGACGATCGAGAGCGTACTTTCTCAGGACTATCCAGCAATCGAGCACCAGATAATTGATGATGGATCGACGGATGCCACCCCGGAAATCTTAAGAGAATACTCCGACCGGGTTTGGATCGAGCGCCATGAAAATCGCGGACAGACTCCCACCATAAACAAGGGTTGGGAACGTGCCAAGGGTTCAATTCTTACCTGGCTTAACTCCGACGATACCTTTCTTCCCGGCGCCGTCAGCCGAGGGGTTGCTTACCACGATGAGCATCCCGACGTCGGAATCGTATTCGGCGACACGTTATTTACCGATCAGGATAGTAATCCACTTGAGAGATCGAAAAACCTGGGGGATTTCGATTACCGACGGTTTGTCAGACTCTGCCATAACCCTATTCCGCAGCCGTCGGCCTTCATTCGGCGCTCGGTAATTGAAGACATTGGAATGCTTGACCCGTCCTATTATTACTTCATGGATTGGGATTTCTGGCTAAGGGCCGGCGTCAATCATCGCATTAGCTATATTCCGGAATTACTTTCAACGTACCGTTTGCACGCCGATTCCAAGACTGTTGCGCAGGCGAACAAGGCGGCTCCTGAGCTTGAATATATGTACCGAAAGTTTTTCGCGCGCACGGATCTCCCGGACAGCATTAGGTCTCTCGAAAAAGAAGCCATGCTGAATATGCTGTTTACCAGCGGTGGATATTACTTGGAAGGTGGCAACAAAAAGGCCGCGGCACAAACGGCATTGAAGGCGTTACGCAGCTTCCCGTCGAGTTTTTATCAACCTTCGGCTGTTCATAAGTTGTTTTACTGTCTTTGCGGAGGCAGTTCGATTTATCAGCGAAGCCGCGCCACTTACAATAGGATGCGAACCATCAGTTGATAACTCCGATCGAAGTCCTGGTCGCTGTTTTCACAACGGCTTCAAGATCAACTGGTGTCAACTCAGGGTACATCGGCAAGCTCACAATCTCTTGCGCAACCCGTTCCGTGACCGGCAACGCGCTGAGTGGAATATCGAGATACTTATAAGCTGGTTGGAGATGCAGTGGAGTTGGGTAGTGTATGCCGGTTGCGATTCCCTCGTCGGTCAATCTCTTTTGCAACTCTTCACGCTCGGTCGAGCGAACGACGTACA
This sequence comes from Acidobacteriota bacterium, assembly GCA_003222935.1. Classification (GTDB taxonomy): domain Bacteria; phylum Acidobacteriota; class Blastocatellia; order Pyrinomonadales; family Pyrinomonadaceae; genus PSRF01. Next base: position 128 of record QHXL01000325.1, on the reverse strand, counting down.
AATGCCAGACAGGTTCTGCGTCCGGATGAACTGCAACCGGCGTAAGTTCAGATTTGCTTAAAGCGCTGGTGTAGTACTTCGCGTGACTTCTGCGTTGTTCATTCCACTCATCCAATCGTCTCAACTTG
>QHXL01000324.1 GCA_003222935.1 Acidobacteriota bacterium | reverse complement strand
CGACATTGAGAAGAGTGGATAACCTCCAAAGAGTTTGGAAGTCCACAGTGGCAGCGAACCCTGATGGATTATTCCCCACGCTTCACTTCTGAGAGGGAGGGAATAATAAAACGCGTCACCTCCAATAATTACTTCTTGAAGAAAGATGACGCGCCAGAAGAGAAGGACAAAAAAACCGGCAAGGATGCCGAGAACGATGATGATAGAGCGTCGTTCACCAGACCTGATCTGAGATTGTTTCAAATCGGATTCGGCCACTCGTTGTCATACGGCGAGAACCGTTTTACTCGTAGCTAAGAGCATCAACTGCATCCTGGCGAGCAGCTCGTAATGCAGGATACAGGGCTCCAATGCTGCCTCCCAGTAGACCAACTGCCAGAGCAACGATTATCCAGCGTGGCTCAATATCAATCGTCAAACTCGTTATGCGCATTACCGCAAAGCGCGCAGCAACAGTCAGTAGTAATCCCACAGCCACACCCAGGACACTTACGATAATCGCTTCCTGTTCAATAACCCATGCGATTGCCGTCTTCGACATGCCAAGCGATTTGAGAATTCCAATCTGGCGCGTGCGTTCGGTCACTGTCGTGTACATGGCAAGCAAGATCACAAGCATGCTTATCGAAGCTGCAATACCGACTACGACTTTGATAAAGATGTTGAGTGCCGGGACGCCCGAGGCGTAGAGTTCCGGCAAGTCGCGTGTGAAGATAAGCTGATCGTCGGGAAATCGTTGCTGTATTTGTAGGGCGATTTCGTCCTGTTTTGCCGGATCTTCGCACGACACGAGTATGGTCGTGGCCCGTCCTTCGGCACCCTTCTGTTCCTGCATTGTTGAAAGTGGAATCTTAATGCGGCCGCCACCAGGAGGGTCGTAAACTCCGACGATCTTAAAAGGTCGTTCGAACATTTGAACCGTGTCGCCGACTTTGGCTTTACGTTGCTGCATCCAAACAGGGTCGATGATCGCCTCGTCGCCCGAAGTGAGTTTTCGCCCCTCACGAATTTGAATGCCGGCAAGGTTCGCATACTGGTCGTACTCGATTCCGTCAATTAGTCGTTGACCGAAACCGGAATCACTTTTATCAACCGCTTGCCCAACGGGAGTGGCGGCGCGAACGCCCGGGATACTCGCCAATTCTGCCGCATGTGACGCTTTAAGTTTAAAAGGCGATTCACCGGTCAGTCCGATCGATCCGGACGCGCGAATCATTATCTCGGCGCCGATGTTTGATTCGCGTCGGCCGCGTTCATGCAATACGCCGTGGGCCAACCCAACCGTGAACACAATCAACAACACGCCGACACCTGTGCCGAGGACGCTCGCTGCGGTGCGAGCCGGCCGATGCGCAATATTTGAAAATACAAGGCTATCCATAAGTCGTTGTAAGCGAGGACTACGGTCCAGAAGTCTGCGCCACGCGTTGGGAAGCGCGCGCCAGGTAAGCACGAGCAAGCCAACAGACGTCCAGCAAACAATTGCTGCTTTGCGAACGAGAGCCAACGCGAGCCCAGCAGCCGGAGTAAAGCCCAATCCTTTTTGAAGAATGACCTCGGTGCCGCCCTCATAGACCCCGATCGTGCCGGGAACAAAAGCGAACGCGAAGTTAATTACCTTGGTAAGCGACTCGATGATATATGCCTGCGTCACTCTTGGGTCAAAGCCCAACAGGTGCAGAGCGACGTAAACCTCAACGACACTCGACACATGGGCCAGTAGATCGCAGACAATCATTCCAAAGAAAGCACCCGGATGATGCTTGTAAAAATCGAAAACTTTCGTCTCGAGATGGTGGATCTGATCGCGCCTCTTCAGAATTACTTTAGGACTTAGTCGAAGCTGTGCGAGTCGATCTATGAACCACGTCACCAACAGGATGCGACGTTTAGCAGCGAGTGCCGCCGTAAGGATACCGAGCGCCGCGATTACGGCAATGATGAGGAGTACGGTATAGACCGGTGTTGGCAGTGGATACTGCAACAACATCACGCAGGCACCACTCAATACAAAGAAGACTACAGACAGGTTGTAAAGCAGGTTATCAACAACCAGGGCAGGCACGCCGTAAGTTAATGGTATTCGTTTTCTAAGTAGCGCGACCTTGGTTGCTTCACCCAGTAGTGGCCCGGTGAATGTTAGAAAGCTGATCGCCTCACCGCCCAAACGTGCAGCGAACGCCTGTCGGAACGTGATGTGCCGATGTTCCGATGGAACTGCGGCCCGCATTGCTATTGTACGGAGGAAATGACGGGCACCGCTCAATCCGAGGATGATGAAGAATCCAAACCCGATTTTTAGTAACGCATCAAATAAAGGCTGAAGACCAACGCGGTTGATGACGTAAATGAGCAGGCTTAAGCCCAGGAGGAAGGCCAGAGTTTGCAGCCAGGCAAAGGATCGGCGAGATTTCTTTACATCGGAAACTTCAGATTCTTCGGAGACTTCTTCGATCTCCTCGGCCTGCCAGTCTTCTCCGAACTTTTCAGATTCTATCAAGGCGATGCAATTGCTCCAGTAGCCGACATTTTCTGGTCATCATGACGACCCGGCGCAAACTCCTTCACTACGCGACCCGGAAAGCGCCTGAAACCCTTCTCCCACAAACTTGGAACGGGAGTGCTATCATCGCGTAAATTTCCAGTTAATGCCAACATGGTCGGTACGAAGCTCAGACTGTCGTATGGTTCTTCGACGACTCTGCCGTGAGGGAGCTGTGTGTTTGAGCCGCCGGCAATCATGAAGATGGAGTGAGTGGAGATTCGGAAAAAGGATCCATGATTGCCGCCGGGATTAAATCCACGCACATCGAAGTTCCAGTGATTGTTAGCTACCACGAGCAAGTCAGCCTCACAAAGCTCACGTTGCCGTTTCATGAACTTCCGCATGTTCCTTTGATCGGCCGTGAGGTTTGGATCTTCAAGTGAGAGGCTTTCGATTGGATGTAGAATTAATTCCTCGTGAAGGCCTATTAACCCATTGGAATACTCTGTCCGGTGAAGTGCCTCAAACCACTCCAATTCAGAATGCCAGCCGTTGAGCCATTCGCTTCGCTGTTCAACTGGAATTCCAAACTTAGGATCTTCCAGGATATGAAGCGGAAACCCGGGTTGCCATTCCGCTTTCTCAAAACTTATTCGGCCATTTGAATCCTGGGTCAGGTTCCGAATCGGCTGATAACGAATGCGCAACTCGCCGCTGGCATTCTTTTGAAAAAGCAGTAGAGCCTGTTTGTCGCGTCCACTACTAACCCATACCACTTCAGATGCCAAACCATCATACTCATGCAGCTGCGGCAACAAGTCAGAGGTTAAGCGGGTGGCAATGAGATCAATCGGCCGGTTAGAAACTCCCTTCTGGCCGTTCCTAACGGTCACATCGTGGAGCAGGTCGAAATAATTCAATCGTACGTAACTAAGTTCTTTGTTCAACACGCCGTAGGAATTTAAAACGAGACCTGATGGGCCGAGACCTACCACATAGTTTTGGAGTTGGAAGATCGAATTGCGTTCGCCCATCGAACCTTGAGGAATCACATCCTGCACTTTGATCTTTGCAGGTTCAAACGAGTCAGGTGAGAGATCTATCAATCGCTTCAATGGTATAAGGAACTGAAGGTATTCACGTTCAGCCCTCTCCCAGCGATCGAGTTGCACGAAAATACGAATTGCTGCGTCGTCCTTGCCCGCTTCAATCTCTTCCTTCGAAAACTTCTTGGGCTTAGCTTGCACCAGTGTCCGCTGTGCCTCGATGTTTTTCTGAAGAGCAGCTAATTCGTCAGTCAATTCAGCAACAGTCTTTTTCCATTGCGGTTTTCTCTTATCGCGGATGGCAAAGAATTCTTTCATGACCGCGCTTCGTACGGGCTGGGTCAAATCGTTGCGTTGTAATTGTTGAAAGAGAATGTGCAACTCATTGAGATCGCTATTGCGTAAATGAATCGACGAGCGTTCGTTTCCGTCGAAGTCGAGAAGAGCAGTCGGATACTGAGTGCTCTGGCCCTTGAGATAGTAAGTGTCGTTCGTCGTGGTTGTGATTAAGGGGACGAGTGGATTAATTCCTTTGATGGAGTAATCGAGCATTAAACGACGCTTTGTTATTACGTGATGACCGCCCCCAGATCGGCTGCCGAGGAGTTTCACAAGGTTAAAGCCCTGGCTGTAAACTTTCTCATCAGTATTAAAGCCGTGATCGGAAACCAGAATTAGAGCGGTGTCATTTGCGAGCGTACTTTTGTTGATCGCGGTCCAAACTTGTCCGACCGCCGAATCCATCTGCTTGAGAACGTCTCGTTGCGATTGGAGGTCGTTGTTGTGATGCGCTATGTGATCAAAATCGCCGATGAAGAGATCGAGGTAACGTACCTTTGGGTTGTCCAGTTTCGCTACTAGTTCCCGAACCAATTGATCGGTCAATACACTCCTGACCTCAAGGCCCATGGTCCACTCATCGAACAAGTCTTTGGGCGATTTCTTAAACTTATTCTGCAATCCGTTTTGAATGGTTGAGTACCTGATGCCGCGAACGAACAGCGATAATGTGACGTATCGCTCGTCGTGCGGATAAGCATCTGGAAGTAAGGGAATACCGAGTGAGTCGAGCACCTCGACGCCGGGCATATCGATACGCGTACCCGATATTCTGTTTACAAAAAGCGGGAAGAAGTTCAGGTAGTCATAGGTGTGGAGGGTGAACCGGTCAAACTCTACGTTGCCTTTAATCTGTAAGTGCTGGCCGGTATCTATCAGGGACCACGACGGCGCAGAAAGACTCATTCCACGAACGTAAAAATTTGAGAGCCTCGAACCTTGCTGATAGAAGACGCGTTCGATCCACGGGAGGGTGCTCTTGCCGGTTGCGGGGTCTCGTTCTTTCACCAGGCGATCGACAAGGTCGTAAGGAAGTCCATCACACTTTATGACGACAATACGTTTTGCCTGTGCGAAGCTCGACGTCGAGCAGGTCAGAAGGAAGAGAAGTACGAAGAATCTGAGGAGTGTTTTGTAGCTTCGAAAGTATTGTCCCCGACGGCCCAAATCGCCGCCGTACTGATTACCGTCGCGAGTCATTATTGGGGTTGACCGATTCTCAGAGGTGAGCCTGTCACAGTGGCGGCAATCGGCTGTTGAGTTTGTTCGTCACGCCGTTTGAGGTTTGTCTCGGCCACGTTTCGCCAAAATTGATCCACGTTTTGGTTTTGGGAGATCTTGATCAGCTCTTTCCTGGCTTTGTTGTTTGTAATTCTTGTAAGACTTTCAAGGCACAGTTGTCGAAGCTCGTTGTCTCGCGTGCGTTCGAAGAGTTTTCCCGTAGCTGACACTGCAGCGCCACCAGCCTTGTCGCCGTGCGCGGCAATGAAGTCAAGCGAGCGTCTAATGTCGTCAAGATTCCAGCCTATCTCAACTTCTACGCTCGACTTGGCGACCATTCGAAGGAAAGTGGTGTGGTAGTCGAGACGTCTGGCGACGTCAAGACGATCCTCCATATCGGGAGTGCGTTCCTCGCGATGTACATACTTTCCAAACGTCAACACGTTTGCGACGCGGAAAAAGATTTGTGCTCTGTTGCCGTGTTCCAGCGAAGTTAATTCAGCACGTCGATCGCGTTCGACCTTGGCGGCCAGTCCGTTAGGATCGCTCGCAAACGACTTGAGTGCCGCGTACTGCTCGCGTGCCACTTTCGCCTCAAAGTCTAAATCATTCTCGAAAGGATTTAGCGAAACATTCTCCAGGCGTCCGTTCACCTCATCTCGTAACTCCGGGCCGAGTGAATCATTGAGCGCTAATAAAAGCTTGAGTTGAGAATACGTTTGCAATCGTGAAGGTTGATTGAGATCGATTCCTCTCCGACCCGTCACAAAATCCAAAACGGTGCGACCAAGAAATATGGGCATGCTGCTGTACTTCGAAACTGAAAGAATATTTCGCGTGACGTCGTTCAGTACCCGACGTGACATTTCCCGCTTCTTTGGATTGTAAGTGTCGCGGAAGTCTACCAGCAGCATCGGAATTTTAGGATTATCCAGACCGTAAAGGGCAAGCGGAATCATCTCGATTGCCTGGGCGCCGGGTGCATCGGCTGCGATCGGCTGGCCGTCGGCGTCGAGGTAACGCGTTTCCTCATAACCTTCCCATTTCTTTAAACGGTTATCGGTCCAGGGATTTGAAATATTCAAAAAGCGACCGCTGTACCCGCTGGATCCCTGTTTCCTGATGAGATCGTTTTTTGACACCCATAGCATTGCATGAGTCGCGCTGCCATCGGGCATCAGTAACGGTTCGAAGTACAGCGACTCTGCTTCGGCTCTTTGACGCAACAGTTCCCAATTGTGTCCGCGCGCATCTTTGGTCTGGGTGGCGGTCCGGGCGTAGAAACTCTGCAGCTTAGTATCGTCGACCAGTCCGCCGAACGTCTTATCAGTTAATAGCAATCGGGACTGAATCTCGGCCATCTCAGATTCGGTAAAGGCAGATTCACCCTTCATAGCCTGGTATAAGGTTAGGACCGAGAGCGCACGGATAATGTGCGACTTGCGGTAATCGGAAGTGTTCTTTCGGTACGTACTGGTAGAGGCCTTAATAGCCATACCGTACGGATCGAGCAGCATGTTTTGCAGAGCAGCCCAAAAGAGTTTATTCCAAACTTCCTGTTCCGGCGCTGCTAAATCCAGCGCCGGCGGCGGAGGTTGATGCGATCCTTTGTTCTTGTTGCCGATACGCGTATAGAAGAACGGGATCGCAGCCGCGAATCGTTGCTTGAGAGTTGGTGTTGTGTAAGTGAGGGGCCAGACGTAGCGAAGACGATCGTTCTCACGATTGGGGTCGCCGAGAGTGTCGCGAAGTATCGAGACAAGTGGCACCCATTGTTCTGCTTCGTCTTTGTCTGGTTCGAGACCTATCAGGCGTGCATGGACTGTCAGCAACTGAGCACCACCAGAAACTTCAGTTTTCTCTAAACGAAGTATTTGGGAAAGTCCATTAACCTTTTGGTCTGTGCTGAGTTTTGGTTCGGGAGTTTGAGCCCTCACCCAAGTTTGGAAGATAGGTGATAAGACGAGTAGCAGTGAAACTAACAAACAACAGTTTCTATGCTGAGGCCTTTGGTTCTTATTCGTCATCCTTGTCGCTTCGCTGACGCAACGATTTCTGGCGATAGGGAGATATTTGTTGCATCAGCTACTCTAGTAGCTTCGAAATCGGGTGAAACGGCTAACAGTCGTTACTTCGTCAGCAAGCGTCATGCCCCTCAAAGGTCCAACTAAAATATAACATCACTCTACGGGTACTTCGAGAAATTTTTGCGGGCGCTTATGACAGCATTTGCATTGCAACAACGGATTTTCGGATGCTTGCTGGGAATCCGAAGTTGCCGTTAACAGGACAGTAATGATGACGTTGTAGTCTCTTTCACTGTTAACGCGTAACTGTCAAATTTACTAGTTTATTGTAGGAGTTATTTATTCCCGGCTGTCGCGGGACGCGTAGCTGATTGGCCCTCCGCCTCCTGTTCTTTGCCATCTTTCGGAGGGGGAGCTTGCCAGCCGGTTTTTTCGAGGAGAGGAATACTGAAACGGATTGGTACAGCAAAGTTAGAGGCTTGATTTTCGGTGAAGACGGCGAAGTTCACGCCGATCACACGGCCCGAAGGACCAAATAGCGGCGCCCCCGAGCCACCTTCCGCTGTTCGCGCGTCGTACGCGATTCGACGAACATCGAGATCGGTAATGTTGCCCTGGGTCGTCAACGGTTGGATCCTTCGGTTTTCGGCCAGGTAACCCAGGAGTGCATCGAGTGTACCGTAGCGCTGTTGAATTCCGCGGGATTCCGCATCGTCAAGTATCGCAAGCAGGCGATCAGGACCAGAAGGATATCCCATCATCACCACAGTCTTCCCGACGGCAACTGCATCCGGATCCGTTTCCAGGGGGAGTAGCGGAATCGATTCCGGAATTTCAGTCATTTCCAGCGAGCAAACAGATAAGTCGTCCCTCTGGGCCGCCGCCCGAAATTTCAAAGCGATTGCTTGCGGATAATCTGGAAAGTACGCCGTCAGTTTTTTTAGTCGCGGCTGACTACGAATGCTGCCCGCAAGGCTCTGTGCTCGATCATCTGCTAACCAAGGCTGTGCAATGTGTCGGTTCGTCAAAACAAAACCATTGCCGACGTAAAATCCAGAACCAACAAACTCGTATTCGGCAATTGTGCCATTTCCGTCCGGAGTCAAAGCGGGTTGCGGATCAGCGCTCTGGACCGCCGCGCCACCTTCATTCGCTTGTGTCTCTGGGTTACGAAGAGGTCGACCTGTGCCGGCTTCGACAAAATAGTACGAACCCGAAATCAAACAGACTCCGCGACCATATTCGCTGCGTAGTTTTACCGCGAGCGAAAGACTATCCCTAATTTCTCGGTTCTCTTTTCCTATAGTTGTTAGCTGTGTGTTCAGTTTGTCAGACTGCTGTTTCATCTGGGCCAGCTGGTCGCCCTGTTCTCCCATCAAACGTCTACTCCGCTGAAGTTCCTTGTACATTGCAAAGCCGATGTAAAGCACACCGCCAACAAGAGCAATGGCGATTGCCAACGTAATAAGCTTTGTACTGGGGTTAATTTCGCGGACAAGTTCGCGGGTGAACTCACGCAGAAAAACTTTTGCATCGTCGCGACGAGCAGTTGCCGCCGATTCGATCGCTGCGGCTTCGATAAAGGGCGCGACGTGCGTTTCTTTAGAGCCGCTCGCGACGACTGCCGGAAGCGAGCGAATAGGGAAAAACTGGAGTATTAAATCTGATCCGACGACGCGAACTTCATCGCCATCCTGGATCGTATCGCCAACTTGAAACTCTGCACTGTTCTTAGTGACTTCAAGATTAGTATCGAAAGCGACAACCTGGTAAGCACCGTCGCGTCTTTCCAGTTCGAGTAAATGACCGTTGGTAGATTTTTTGGGAAGCGATGACGCCCGAAGCTTGAGGTCGGCGCTTTCGGAACTGCCAATACGAACGCGCTCGTCCGTGAGGATTTCGGTGTGCCGGTCTTCGCCCGAGGAGATGTGGATAACCAGGCCGGTTGCCATACTTAGATCTTCAACATCACTAACGCAAGAACTGACTGACGACCGTGCGAACTTCTGGGGCTAGTCTTGCGCTCGCACTTCTAAATCGTCTCAGGACTTCATTCTACAATGAAGTTTGCACAAATGGTTAACGTGTTAGCATATGAGGGTGCCGAGACAAGAATTCATTGACGATTGCGAGCGACTGAATGACCTGGCGCCAGTGGCCACCGCGCCAATTCAGTATCACGTTTTTGTTTGCACTGGAAAGTCGTGTTCCGCGGTGGATAGCGCCGCAGTGATGGCTGCGTTCGAGGATCAGCTTAAGCGACGAGGGATGCAGTTTGGCAAAGAGAGTAAGGGTCGGAATCCTCGTGGCAGTGTGGTGCTGACCGAGTGTGGCTCAGTCGGGTTTTGTGCGATTGGTGCTGCTGTAATGGTTTATCCCGACGGCGTTTGGTATGCGCAGGTTCGAGCCACTGACGTTCCCGAGATCGTCCAAGAACATCTCATTAACGGTCGACCGATCGAGCGTTTGGCTTTATTAAGAATACCTTCCGCGGGGAAGTGTGAGGTGCCTGCTAATTCCCAATCAATGGATGATTCCGAAAGTCTTTCGACTTAACTTGCCGTCGCTGCTTGTTTTGGTTTCCACCTCAAGACCGGTTTACGTGCAGCAGCAGCCTCATCAAGCCGCCCAATCCGAGTGTTGTGTGGCGCGTTTATTACCAACTCCGGATCCTCAATAGCTTCCTTCGCAATTGATCTCATCGCATCGATAAACTGGTCCAGTTCCTGCCGACCAACTGATTCGGTTGGTTCAATCAGCATCGCTCCCGGAACAATCAAGGGAAAGTAGATCGTCATCGGGTGAAATCCGTAGTCGATCAAACGTTTCGCGATATCGAGTGTGTGCACGCCTTTGCGTGTCTGTCGTTTATCGGTAAAGACGACTTCGTGCATTGGCGCACTATCGAATGGTTTGTCGAAATCCGAAGTCAGGCCCTTGGCGATATAGCGAGCGTTGAGTACTGCCGCCTCGGTGGCTTCTCGCAAGCCATCGTTGCCATGCGTCAATGTGTAAGACAATGCCCGCAACATCATTCCGTAGTTTCCAAAAAATGCTTTCACTCGCCCGATAGATTTAGGCTGATTAGAATCGAGCGCGAAAGATTTGTCTGCATTCTGGGCTCAAGGTCTTTTGTACAGCAACAAGGACCACATCCCGGACCGCCGCCGCCGTGCGGAGTTGAAAATGTTTTGTGCAGGTTCAAGTGAATGACATCGACACCCATATCACCCGGTCGCGCCACACCAACCAAAGCATTCATGTTGGCGCCATCCATGTAAACAAGGCCACCAGCCTCATGAACGATCGCGCAAATCTCGGCGATATTCCGTTCAAAGAGTCCGAGCGTATTCGGATTGGTCAACATAAGACCTGCGACGTCGCCGTGAGCACACAACTCACGCAAGTGATCGAGATCCGTCAATCCCTCCGCTGTTGAGCGAATGGTCTTCACTGAAAAGCCTGACAAATGAGCCGATGCGGGATTCGTACCATGTGCAGAGTCAGGGATGAGCATCGTGCGCCTGGTCGATGCGGCCGCGCCGTCGCGTGCGTCGAGAAAAGCACGAATGATCATAATGCCTGTCATCTCGCCGTGTGCTCCAGCAGCTGGTTGCAGGGAGATGCCGGGCAAGCCAGTGATTTCGGCCAGGTGTTGCTGAAGCTCAAAGATAACTTGGAGCGCGCCTTGCGCATCACGTTCCTCTGCCAGCGGATGAAGGTTGGCAAAACCCGGAATGCGAGCCACTCGCTCGTTCAAACGGGAGTTGTACTTCATCGTGCATGAACCGAGCGGATACATGCCGAGATCGATCGAATAGTTCCACGTCGACATGCGCACGAAGTGACGGATGACGTCGACTTCACTCACTTCCGGCATTCCCTCGAGATCGTCGTCTCTTAAGAACGCGGCGGGCACGAGTGAATCCGCGGGTTGTTCTTCGACGTCCAACGCAGGCAGGCGATAGCCAACACGTCCTGTTTGGGAACGTTCAAAGATGAGTTGTTCGTTAGGACTTATGTGACTGGTGACTTTTGTTATTCCGGATGACATACCGTGACTAATGTGAGTTTGACAGTGAATTTAATCCTGCAACGAGCGCGTCGATCTGTTCACGCGTGTTGAGTTCAGTTACACAGACGAGGAAGTCGTTTGCGTTATCTGACCAGAAACGAGAAAGGGCGATACCACCATCGATACCTTTATCTCCCAGGCGCGCGAGCAGTTCGCTGGCATTGATTGGCGCACGCACTACGAACTCGTTGAAGCGAGCACCCGAGAAGGGAAGTGAAAAACCTGGTAGCGCAGAGATTTGTTTTGCAGCGTAGGCGGTTTTCTGTAGACACTGTTGCGCGACTTCCTGGATACCTTTCCGGCCCAGGGTTTCGAGATAGACGGTCGCTGCTAACGCTATCAAACCTTCGTTGGTACAGATATTCGACGTGGCTTTTTCACGTCTTATGTGTTGCTCGCGAGTTGCGAGGGTTAACACGAATCCTCGGCGTCCAATTTTATCGTAAGCTTCGCCAACCAGACGTCCCGGGATCTGACGCGCATACTTTTCTCGAGTTGCGAATAGACCGACGTAGGGGCCGCCAAACGAAAGTGGAACACCAAACGATTGACCTTCAGCAACGACGATATCAGCGCCACATTCACCTGGCGATTTCAGCAGACCCAGCGAAATAGCCTCTGTTATCGCCACTACGAGCAGGGCGCCTTTTGCGTGCGCGGCTTCCGCAAGAGCAGTTAAGTCTTCGATACAACCGAAGAAGTTTGGTGACTGGACCACCACCGCGGCCGTTTGATCGTCTATTGCTGCCGCCAGAGCAGACCCAGCCTGACCGGTCTCTTTATCGTAAGCGACTCCCTCGAGGTGAATTCCAGCGTGCTGCACATAAGTCTCAACTACTTCGAGATACTGTGGATGAATCGACCTGGAAGCCACGACTTTAGATCTTTTCGTTACTCTTTCAGCCATCAAGACCGCTTCAGCTAAAGCCGTCGAGCCGTCGTACATCGAGGCGTTGGCAACTTCGAGTCCTGTTAACTGACAGACTAATGTTTGAAACTCGAAAATTGTTTGCAGAGTGCCTTGCGAGATTTCAGGTTGATAAGGAGTGTAGGCAGTAAAGAACTCAGAACGAGACAGAATGTGATCGACCACGGTCGGGATGTAATGCGAGTAGGCACCACCTCCGAGGAAGCTCGTTCGTTGTGCGCCATTGTTGCGCGCACCCATCTGTTCGAAGCGATTTAGCAGTTCCGTCTCTGAAAGTGGTGCGGGAGTATTAAGTGGTCGCCGCAGGCGTAACGTCTCAGGAATCGAATCGAATAAGTCGTCGGCAGATTTCAGACCAATCGAGTCGAGCATTTCCGCGCGCTCTTCCGGCGAGTTAGGAATGTAGCGCAAGGTTATTCTTTCTCAGCTTTCGTAAAGTCTTCATATTCTGCCGCAGTCAGCAGGCTGTCGACCTCGCCCGGGTTCGACATCTTTACGCGGATCATCCAACCTTTGCCGTATGGATCCGAATTAACGCTCTCCGGTTCGTCCGCAAGCGACTCATTGATCTCAACAACTGCGCCGGACACCGGTGTGAAGACTTCCGAGACTGCTTTCACCGATTCGACCGATCCGAACGATTCATTGGTTGCGAATTCGTCGCCAGGTTTTGGCACCTCGACGTAGACCACGTCACCAAGCGAATCCTGCGCGTAGTCAGTGATGCCGATGGTAGCTATATCACCATCAACTCTTACCCATTCGTGGTCCTTGCTGTAGTGCAGGTCCTCTGGAACGTTTGCCATGGTTCCTCCAACTAATCTGGTTTTTCAAAAACGTGTCAATTCGGTTCACAGCGAACCGATCAAAATCAATTAGCGAGCGCGCTTATAGAACGGCGTCTTGACGATCTGAGCGCCTACCAAGCGTCCGCGGACGTCGATCTTTATTTCGCCGCCCACCGCGGCTTGTTCTGCCGGAACGTACGCGAAGCCGATGTTCTTTTTGAGAAATGGAGCCGGGCTACCCGAGGTAACTTTGCCCACCCGCTCGTCGCCAATCACGACTTCCTGATCATCGCGAGCGATGCCGCGTTCGGTAACTTCGAATCCTACCAGGCGACGCTGAATTCCACTTTCCTTTTGCTGCGCCAGGCGGTCACGTCCAATGAAATCGCCCTTGTCGAGTTTGCAGATCCAACCAAGGTTCGCTTCCAGCAGTGTCGTGGTTTCGTCGATCTCATGACCGTACAGTGACATTCCAGCTTCAAGTCGCAATGTATTTCGTGCAGCAAGCCCGCAGGGAAGAACTCCAGTATCAGTGCCGGCCTTGCCGACCTCAAGCATCTTCGTCCACAGTTGTTCTGCCTTATCGGCCGCAGCGTAAACTTCGAAACCATCTTCACCGGTGTAACCTGTTCGCGAAACGATACTGGGTACGCCATCAACGGTTCCCGTTGTGAAGTGGTAATACTTAATGTCCGCAAGTTTCAGTTCGGTTAGCTGCTGGAGTATTGAGATCGCATCCGGACCTTGTAGCGCAATCTGGCAATACTCGGCGCTCACGTTTTTTAGTTGAAGGTTTTCACCTGCGTGGTGCGACTTGATCCAATCCCAGTCTTTTTCAGTGGTGCCTGCATTAACGACCAGCAGCAAGTGATCTTGCGAGAAACGATAGACAAGCAGATCGTCAACGACAGTTCCCAGGGGAGTCGTCAATGCCGAATACTGGGCCTGGCCGTCAATGAGTTTCGAGACGTCGTTTGAGGTAATTCGGTTTACGAATGGAATTGCGTCCGCTCCGCGAACTTCAATCTCGCCCATGTGAGAGACGTCGAACAGCCCTGAATGATTTCTTGTGCGCAGATGTTCTTCAATCGTGCCCGCTGGATATTGAACAGGCATATCCCAGCCACCAAAGTCGACCATGCGGCCGCCTAAGTCTCTGTGCAGACGATTGAGTGGGGTTTCTTTGAACTGTGGCGCAGTAGCAGTCAACTTAATCACCACGTGGACGATTGAGTCCCACGTTGAGTGGATCAAAATTAAACGGCGAAGCCGGAAACTAGCATGCGACGTGCGGTGCGTCAAGCAGCGAAGTTTTTCGACAAACTAGATCGTTTTCGCGTCATAATGCGAGTGTTATCCGATGTGTGCTGATATAAACGTCTTTTCCTGGATGAATAGTTCGAAAGGAGCAAAGAGATTGATGTCTATTTCAAGTGTAAGAACCAAAATGCTTTTGGTGCTTGTTCTTGGACTGTTAGCCCTGCCAATCGCAGCTCAAAACAGAAGAGGACCACGTGGCCGTGTTTACACAAAGGCGGAGGTAAATGATCGTATCAAGATTGCAGAAAACCGCAGCGATCGTTTTATTAAGTTACTTGATAGGGCGTTGGACAAGAGCGCCGCTAACGGGACTGAACGAGAAGATCGAATAAACGAGCGGGCCAAAGATTTTGAAAAGGCCATGGATCAGCTTCGCAAGGAGTTTGACAATAAGGAAAGTTACATCGAAACCAAACCTGAGATGCGACGGGTATTGGAGGTAGCACGCGAGATCAATGAAGTGATGTTGCGTAGGAACTTCCGTACTGATGTTGAAGAGGAGTG
>QHXL01000460.1 GCA_003222935.1 Acidobacteriota bacterium | reverse complement strand
ATGCGCCCGTTGCGTCTTCACAATCGGTTAGCGAATCCTTCCACGAAACACTCGGCATCACATTACTAGCCGGTCGACACTTCACTGAACGCGATACAGCAGAATCCCCACTCGTCGTTATTGTTGACGACGCCTTCGTCCGACGACATTTTTCCACTGGTTCCTTAAGGAGTGCGCTGGGGAAACGAGTGCGTTTCGTCGGCGATGATGAGCAATGGCGCGAGATCGTTGGTGTAGTTAGTCACGTTCGACAAAACGGTCTTGAAGAAGAGGGACGTGCCGGAATCTATCGCCCCTGGATGCAAATGAATCCTAAGTGGATGACGAGCATGACGCGGGCAATGGACCTGATTGTTAAGACCTCTTCGGATTCGGAGTCTTTCATTGGGCCAATTAAGGGTGTAGTTCAGAGCCTGGATGCCGATCAACCGTTGGCGAACGTAAGGACGTTGCGCGGGATTGTTGACGATTCCATAGCGCCGCGACGTTTCATCCTTTCCATGCTTGGCATTTTTGCGTTGATTTCGTTTGTGCTTGGAGCAATCGGGCTTTATGGCGTGATGGCCTATCACGTTACGCAAAGAACTCGTGAAATAGGAATTCGCATGGCGCTAGGTGCGCAGCGAGGAGACGTCGGGCGGCTGGTGGTGAAGCAAGGCATGACCCTTGTGCTTTTTGCTGTGACTGTTGGGTTGGGAGCTTCGTGGGGACTCACGCGTTTAATGAGGAGCCTTTTATTTGGGGTGAGTCCAATCGACCCGGTCGCTTTTGCCATGCCCCCGATTTTGTTGACCGTGATAGCGCTGTTGGCATGTTACCTCCCGGCTCGTCGTGCAACCAAAGTCGATCCGTTGAAAGCGCTGAGGTATGAATGAAAGGATTGAAGACTGCAGATTTCAGATTGCAGATTGGTGGGAGTTTTAAAGGCGCGTCAAATTCTGAACAATCTGAAATCTGAAATCTGCAATCTGAAATGGAGCACACCATGATCCAAGACATCCGTTACGCCATTCGAATGTTGTTTAAGAATCCCGGCTTTTCAGTCGTGGTCGTGCTAACGCTCGCGCTTGGCATCGGGGCCAACGCTGCGCTCTTTTCGGTGGTGAATGGGGTGCTGTTGAATCCTTTGCCTTTTCCGGAGCCGGACCAACTCGTCACAATTCATCAAAGCAAACCGAACTTCGACACCGGCGCAGTGCCCTATCCAAACTTTCTCGACCTCCAGGCACAGAACCAAACCTTCACCGCCATGACTATCTCGCGTCCCACCGGCTTCAGTCTGATCGGTGCAGGCGAACCAGAGCGCGTGGATGCACGTTGGATATCGGCAGATTTCTTTACTGTGCTCGGAGTCACTCCGCAACTCGGCCGCGCATTCACGCGGGATGACGACAAGGCCGGGGGAGCTCCGGTTGCGTTGATCAGTTCTCGACTCTGGGATCGAAAGTTTAGTTCAGCCGCGGATATTACGACGAAGAGCATTACGCTTGACGATAAGAGCTACGCGATAGTTGGCGTCATTCCTGTCGGTTCGAGTCTGTTGCGCAGCACCGATGTCTATGTGCCCATTGGTCAATGGACCACGCCGTCGTTGAAAAATCGCGGAGCTGCTTTGGGTTTGCACGGAATTGGTCGACTCAAGCCTGGCGTGACCCTGCAACAAGCTCAAGCGGACCTCGAACGCATCATGGCCAACCTCGCAGTTGACTATCCAGACACGAACAAAGGGCACAGCTCGAAGTTGGTTGCGTTACGAGAACGACTACTGGGTGGCATCGAGCCGATTCTGTTAATGCTGTTTGGTGCGGTTGGCTTTGTGCTGCTGATTGCCTGCGTCAACGTGAGCAACTTGATGCTTGCGCGTTCGACAAGTCGGACACGTGAGTTTGCAATTCGTGCAGCACTGGGTGCAGGGAAGTGGCGACTACTTCGTCAGTCTCTGAGCGAGAGCATGTTGTTAGCGGTTCTCGGCGGTTCGCTCGGCCTGGGTATTGCCGGGTTAGCAACCAAGGCCGCGGTTGAGGCTCTGCCGACCGCCGTTCCTCGTGTGGAAGAAATCGGTCTCGATTATCGAGTGTTGATCTTCACGGCGACCGTCTCAATTCTCACTGGAATTCTCGCTGGAATAGCCCCTGCTCTCAAGACGTCGCGAAGGCGATTCAACGAAACTCTCAAAGAGAGCGCACGTGGAACCACGAGTAGCAGAGTGCGTGCGCAAGGTGTATTCGTCGCAGCGGAGATGGCAATGGCGTTGGTGTTGTTGATTGGCGCTGGCTTGATGATTCGTAGTCTGACTGCAATTTGGAAAGTTGATCCGGGATTCAATCCTGACAACCTCGTCACGTTTGGTCTCAACTTGTCGCCGTCAATGCGTTCAGCAAATCCCGGCGCCATTCGCAGCTCAATTCGCGATCTCGCCGACAGACTAAAACACGCACCCGGCGTCACCTCAGTTTCATTTACCCAGGGCGCCACTCCGATGCAGGGTGAAGACGATATTAACTTCTGGATCGAAGGTGAAACACCCAGGGTGAGCAGCGACATGCACATGGCGTTGTTCTACGTTGTCGAGCCCGACTATTTGAAGACGATGGGTATCTCGCTAACAGAGGGAAGATTCTTCACCGACCAGGATGACGAGCGCGCCGTTCCAGTAGCGGTGATTGACGAGGTGCTTGCTAAAAAGTACTTCGGAAATCAGAGTCCTATTGGTAAACGAATCTTCCTAAATGCCGAAGAACCTCCGTCTCAAATCGTGGGTGTCGTTGGCCACGTAAAGCAGTGGGGACTTGATAACGACGACCAACAGAGTCTGCAGTCGCAGTTGTATGTACCGTTTAGAGCGTTTCCTGACAACGCAATGATTGGACTTGCGGGTGGGTTTGGCGTGGCAGTACGTTCAGGTTTATTGGCAAGCGACACTCCAGCTACGATGAACTCAATCAGACAAGTTGTGCGCGAACACAACAGTCAGAATGTGATCGCTAATGCCCAGACAATGAACGAAATTATTGCCGGGACATTGAGCACACCAAGGTTCTCGATGGTCCTGCTGGGAGCGTTTGCCGGCGTAGCGTTGTTGCTGGCGAGTGTTGGGATCTATGGGGTGATTTCTTATCTGGTTGGACAACGAACGCATGAAATGGGAATCAGGATCGCGCTGGGCGCT
>QHXL01000459.1:2427-5643 GCA_003222935.1 Acidobacteriota bacterium | reverse complement strand
AAAGTGAGGTGATCGAAAACTGGACCAAAGTCGTTCTCGGTTAGATCACTGACAACTAACGGCGTGTTGCTATCCGAACGAGATTTCTTGGCCACTCCGGCAGCGAGCATGGTCACTTCAAAACCCAGGGCTCGCAACAACGCCGCAAATAGACCATTGACCTCGTAACAAAAGCCCCCGCGTCTCTTTTCTACGATTTTCCTGAATAGAGCTTTGTCAGTGAGCACAATTGGCTCACCGGCATGGATGCTCAGGTTTTCAAATGGAACCGATCGCAAATGTGCGACCTGGAGAGCTCGCAAGGTCTCCGCAGTAGGCTCGCGGGAGCCGCTATAGTTGATGCGTCGGAGATAGGCATCCATGTTTATTTTAGTCATGCTGAAATCCAAGACTATCAAATCGCAGGAGGAACCGTTAATTCCCTCACCGGCATCCTGCTCTATATTATTTTTCCCTTGTCGTAGGTCGCGGAAAGTGTTTTTAAAGGCCCGCGTGCTAATATGCCGAGCCACATGAAGGTCGATTCATCGCTGCCGTCGTTTGACGGGGTCACCAGTTGGCTTAACCGCAAAACGACTTCAGGTCAGGAAACCAAAAAAAATGACGAAGTTAGCCGGGCGATAAAGGGTCGGCCGACGCTCGTCCATTTCTGGTCCATCAACTCCGAAACAGCAAAACTCAATTTGAGCCAGGTGGCGGACCTGCGCGATCAACGAAAGCGGGAAGGCCTGCGCGTTATCGCCGTCCATGTCCCGGAAACTGAAGCAGAGAAAAACGCGGATGCGATTCGCGAGGTAATTTCGCGATTCAATCTCACTGAGCCCTGCGCTTTAGATAACGACTACAAGCTTCGTGATGCGTTCATGAATGGCGAGGAGTCGATCCCCGCGTACTTCTTATTTGATACAAGCGGCAAACTTCGGCGGGTTTCATATGAAGCGCATGGTCTCGAATCGCTCGAAGATGAGTTGGACGAAATACTCGGCAGCTTGCGCGCACATTACCCGTTTTGTCCGGAGTGCGAACTGTTTCTGAATGCAGATGCAATGTTCTGTGCCGACTGTGGCTTGCCTTTAACCTTGCCTGGCGGCTCACATCCTTATTACGAAGAACATCACTCGGCGTCGCTGCCAACTGTACGCCTCGCTAATCCGGATCCGCTCATCGGTCAAACTATCGAAGGTAAATACAAGTTGATGGCTCGACTTGGAGAAGGCGGCATGAGCGTGGTCTATCGTGCTCGTCGCGTTCACATTGGCGATGAAGTGGCCGTAAAAATCATGCTGGACAAGCTTGCCTCCGACGACTCGGCACTCGCTCGATTCCGCCGCGAAGCACGGGCCGCAGCGATGGTGCACCACGCAAACGTAATCACGATTCATGATTTCGGTGAGCCGAGGGAAGGCCAGTCTAATGCCTTCATTGTTATGGAGTTTGTTAAAGGTACGCCTCTGCGCGATCTGCTGAACAGCGTGGGTCAGTTTCCGATCGAACGCGCAACCAGGATGATGCGGGGCATTTGCTCCGGTGTCGGAGCAGCACACAGGCAGGGAATGGTTCATCGCGACCTGAAACCCGAAAACATTCTCGTGGTCGCGCCAGATGTCGATTACGAATTCGAAGGCGTGAAGCTGGTCGATTTCGGATTTGCGAAACTGGTTACCGATGAGAAGGTCGCAAGCGGAACTGTTATTGGCACTCCGTTCTACATGTCGCCGGAGCAGTGCCTGGGTGAGCCATTAGACACTCGTTCCGATGTGTACAGTCTCGGGGCAATGTTCTATGAAATGCTTTCGGGGAGGCCTCCCTTCAAAGCGGACACTGTCTCGGGAATCATCACCAAGCAATTGTCTGAACCGCCGCCACCGTTGGCAGCTTCACTCGCGATTCCGCGTAGGGTCTCAATGGGAATCATGCATGCCCTCGCCAAGGATCCGGACGATCGTCCACAGAACGCCACCGAGTTAGCTCGCCAACTTCCGCTATTTTGCAAGAGCCTCTTTAGCTTGTTGTGAGTCAGTCCACTTAGGGTTGGCGCCATTTAGGTCCCGGCAATCATTTAACAAAAACACGACAAGCTAAAGCATATCGGACATGCTAGCCTTATGTCCGTGAAGCGCGATGACTCAGTCGAGATCCTAACTGTCGATGGACGTGAAGTGCGCGTCACACATCCCGACAAACCCTACTTCACTCTCCAGACTAAACTTTCGAAGTTGGATCTCGTTCATTACTACCTTTCAGTCGCTCCAGGCGCGCTGATTGGAATTCAGGACCGTCCGATTGTGCTAAAGCGCTTCGTGGATGGCGCTGAAGGCCAGGCTTTCTACCAGAAGCGTGCACCCACAAATACACCTGAATGGCTGAGAACTGTGACCCTCTCGTTCCCTTCAGGCCGGAAGGCGGAGGAACTGGTCGTTGACGATGCGGCTGGACTCGCGTGGATTGTGAATCTTGGCTGCATCGAGCTTCATCCTCACCCGACACGCTCCGGTGATCTTGAGCGTCCTGACGAGTTGCGTGTCGATCTCGATCCCGGACCAGGCGTGGAATGGAGTGATGTACGTCGGGTCGCACTCGAAGTGAAGTCGATACTCGAAGAACTGGGTCTTCGAGGCTGGCCCAAGACTAGTGGATCCCGCGGAATGCACGTAAACGTTCGCATTCAGCAACGCTGGAGTTTCGTTGAAGTCAGGCGTGCGGCTCTTGCTTTATCGCGCGCCGTCGAGAGACGTGTGCCGTCGCTGGCCACGTCAAAGTGGTGGAAAGAAGAGCGTCACGGGGTGTTTCTTGATTACAACCAGAACGCGAAAGATCGGACGACGTGTTCTGCTTACTCCGTGCGTCCACTTCCCGATGCTCGCGTGTCCACTCCGTTGGATTGGAGTGAAGTAGGTGATTGTGACGCTTCGGACTTTACTGTCCTGACAGTGCCTAAACGTTTTGCGGAAATTGGCGATCCTCACGTTGACATGGACCAACATGCGGGTTCACTGGAGAAACTACTCGAGCTCGCTGAGCAGGATGAGAGTGCCGGACTTGGCGATGCGCCGTGGCCGCCGCACTTTCGCAAGATGGATGGCGAAGGAAAGCGGGTCGCGCCTTCGCGAGCGAAAGGTGTTGCCAAGACTCCGCGAGTGAAGATGCCCTTACTTGTCATCGCCAATTCGCCTGACAAGAATGCCGCTCTTGCAGGGTTGGAACGTTGGAAGAAAA
>QHXL01000459.1:0-2409 GCA_003222935.1 Acidobacteriota bacterium | reverse complement strand
TGATGACGTTTTGGTCGATACGATGCGAGGGCGATCATCAACGTGGACTCGAATCAGAGTAAACCTTCGCAACGTGCCGGAAGAGTTACGACCCAAACAGGCAACTCCCGACCCTGATGATGATCCCACCCGCGAGTGGAGAGAACTTCGCGCTAGAAAACGCGTTGAGAAGAGGTAAAAAAGATCTATTACTCATTGGACGTTTTCCATTTCTCATTTGTCATTTGCGGTTTTGAATGTCCGACATGCTTTAGAGACTCTTGCAAAGGCTTCTCTTATCTGAAAACCGGGAAGACTTAAGAGCTTTGCAAGAGGCTCTTCAGCTTTTCGCGACGTAAATAAGAGGTTTCCTCAGAGGAGACTTGCTGCGAACGTTAACCACAAGCTAAAGCATATCGTACAATCCTGCGCCAAATGACAAATGAGAACTGGAAAATGACCAATGGACCAATAAATCTTTTCAACTGCCAAATATGTCAGAAAGCTCGTGTGCGGGGACGACCTCGAGCTGTTCATACGTACAATCGAGAGGCTTCTTATCAGTTCTCCATCTGCGAAACTGCGCGGTGTGCCTAAACCGACTTCCCTGCATATGATCATACGCAACTTCAACCACTAACTCCGGACGCAATGGTTCCCACGACATATCTTTACCCTGACTCCAACGACTCTGCGCACCCGGCATTCGCTTATCAATATCTATACTGGCCCATTCCTTCCATGGATGTTTAGCCAGCGCGTTCTTCCGATAAGGCGTCAGGAATTCAACTAGTTCAACTCGCCTCTTATCTGTGAAACTGGCACATACGCCAACGTCATGTAACGTTCCGGCATCATCAAATAGTCCGAGCAATAGTGAACCGACAGCAGTTCCCTCACCCTTTTTATGCCAGCGAAAGCCAGCGACAACGCAATCACATTCGCGCTCATGTTTGACCTTCAACATCACCCGCTTATTTGATTCGTACGTTCCCGCCGTTGGTTTAGCAACCACTCCATCCAAACCCGCTCCTTCAAACCGTCGAAACCAATCTGCAGCTACCTCCAAATCTGTTGTTGCCGGAGTTATGTGAAGCGGCGCGTCTAGAGACGAAAGCAACGATTCCATCCTTTGGCGTCGTTTTTCAAAAGGCGTACTTCGAAGGTCGTGATCACCCTGGCTCAACAGATCGAAGAAAACAATTGAGGCAGGAATCGTTTCTGAGAGCATCTTGACACGCGACGCCGCAGGGTGAATGCGAAGTTGTAACGCGTCAAAGTCGAGCGCCCCATCTCTGGCTAACACTACTTCGCCATCCAACACGCAACGCTTTGGTAGTTGCTTTTTAATTGGTTCGATTAGTTCGGGAAAGTACCGGTTAAGACTCTTCTCGTCGCGACTCTGAATAACAACATCATCATGGTCGCGAAAAATGAGCGCGCGAAACCCATCCCACTTTGGTTCGAAGATATAAGTGCCAGTTGCAGGTATCTCGCTTACTCGTTTGGCGAGCATCGGCAGAATAGGCGGATTGACGGGAAGTTGCATGGCTGAATGATAACCGTTTGATCGTTATTCTTCTCTGTGAAACCCTGTGCCACTGAGTCTCTGTGGTGAACTTTAGTCTGAGGCTAGCTCGACATTGAAACCATCAAACAAGCGGCAGCAAAACCTTAGTCAAGAGAGTGGTTCTGAGCCCGCGAAGCGGGCTAAAGCATAAAGCCTAGGGTGGAGCGGGGGCTCTGCGAGCGAAACCCCAGGTAGCGGTGTCATAGAAGACCCAGCCCGCGAAGCGGGCGACGTATTGGTCCATGTCAGTATTGGTTCGGGTTCGCTGTCGCCCGCTCCGCGGGCTTCACAAGACTAATTCTTAACTGATCCTAGGGTTCCGCTCGCAAAGCCTCGCTTCACCCTAGGCTCTATGCTTAGCCTGCTTCGCAGGCAAACAACCTCAGGGGTGGCCACCAGCGCCACCCCTTTCTTGTTTGTACCGAAATGGTCTAACTCTACTGCAACGTCACATCATCAACCCTGAACGACGTGGGCAATGTGATGTCATTCGTCCCGCGGAACTGAATGCGAACTGTCTGTCCCGCAAAACTACTCAAGTTGAATGGTCCCCTTAGTACATACACTCCAGCAGTTCCGCTGTTCTGATTACTGAACGTGGCCAGAGTCGCAAGCAACGTCCCCGATGTACTTCTGACCTCAATAAACAGGCGATCGAAAACAGCTGCACCCGCAGCCTCGCTCGTAGTGATATTTAGCCAGAACGACAGGTTCGAGCAGCCATTCGTTGGTACTGTCACTGTCTGAAAAAGCGTCCCGCTACTGGAATTGACTGCATTCAGGATCATGTAGGCAGTGCCACTGTGTGGAAACGTACCCGTACTGCGCGTCACCTGGCCACTGATGGTCCACGGTACCGT
>QHXL01000424.1 GCA_003222935.1 Acidobacteriota bacterium | reverse complement strand
CATGCGACACGATGTTAAGGACTATCCAATGTTCCTGAAGGCCGCACAGAGTATTTCTGCCGAAGTGCCTGAGGTAGAGTTTTTACTTGCGGGTGAAGGGGAGCTGACCGAGTCCCTAAAGCAGCTGGCGGAGGAATTGGGAATCGCGGGGAAGACACATTTTCTAGGACGTTGTGAGCGAGTGGCCGACTTGTTGAATGTGTCGTCCGTTTGTGTTTTGAATTCAAAGGCTGAAGGCTTTTCCAACTCGATCATTGAATACATGGCAGCGAGTCGACCGGTGGTCGCCACTGATGTCGGTGGCGCCCGTGAAGCAGTTCTCGAAGGTCAAACTGGATATCTGGTTAAATCAGGCGATGCAAATGAACTCGCCGCGAGAGTGGTGGAATTACTGAAAGATTCTGACAAGGCAGCTCAGTTCGGTGTGCAAGGTCGTGCCCTGGTCGAAGAGAAATTTTCGACTGCGGCTCAATTACACAGGGCTGAAGAGCTTTACACCAAACTACTGACGCAACGGAAATCAAATTGACTGAGAAGGGCCAAACCGGAAAGCAGTTGCAGCGCATTCGAGTATTAATTATCGCGCCGTCGTTGGATATTCTCGGTGGGCAGTCCGTTCAAGCCGATCGATTGATGGAGCGACTGCGTAAGGAGCCGACTCTTGAAATCGAATTCTTGCCAATCAATCCACGTCTACCTGGCCCATTCAGAAAGTTGCAGCGCATTAAGTATGTCCGGACGCTGGTTACGTCACTGGCGTACTACCTGAGTCTGTTAGTCAGAGTTCCGCGCAACGACGTGTTACATATCTTTTCAGCTTCCTATCTTTCTTTCTTGTTGTCGCCGACTCCGGCGATTCTTGTAGGAAAATTATTCCGTAAGAGCTTGCTTTTGAACTATCACAGTGGCGAAGCAGACGATCACTTTCGACGATGGTCCAGGACGGCACTTCCTACCATTCGAATGGTTGACGAAGTTATTGTCCCTTCAGGCTACCTGGTGAAGGTGTTTGCTGAGTTTGGTCTAAAAGCGCGTCCCATTTACAACATCATCGAGCGAAGTGTTTTTAAGTTTCACGAGCGAAGACCGTTAAAGCCGGTCTTCCTTTCGAATCGAAACTTCGAAGCGCACTACGGCGTCGATGTTGTCTTGCGGGCCTTTGCAATCGTCCAGCAGGAGATTTCAGAAGCAAGTTTGATTATTGTTGGTGATGGTCCATTACGAGTCCAGTTAAGGGAACTCGCTTCTGAATTACAACTACGAAACACAGAGTTCACAGGACGAGTAGAACACGAGCTGGCTGCGAAACTTTACGGGACTGCTGACGTGTTTCTAAATGGTTCCTCAATTGATAATCAGCCGTTGTCGATTCTTGAAGCCTTTGCGAGTGGACTTCCGGTCGTGAGCACGAACGCCGGTGGGATTCCCTTCATGGTCGAACATGAGGTGAATGCTCTCCTGAGCCCGGTCGGTGATGAGAGCGAACTGGCTGAAAATGTGCTGAGGTTAATGGATGACCACCAGCTTGCCAACAGACTTATAGACAATGGATTGAGAGAGTGTCAGAAATACGATTGGGAACTTCTGCGTGACCAATGGTTGAATGCCTATCACTCGCTCGCCGGTTCCGACTTGTTGTCGCTCGAGAGCCCTGTGACATCAGCTTAGAACGACACCGCGCATCAGAATGCCAAACTGGAAGAAAATCAAAAACCTTAGTTTTGATGAGTTGCGCGTTAGAGCGAGTCAGAAATGGTCCGCATTTGGCGAACGACACTCTGTACTGAGCCTGGGTCGTCTGCCAGATGACCGTAAGCTACTGACAATTTTTCACAATCACCATTCGGGCAGTGCCTTTCCATCTGTCGGTGTTCTTTTAGATTATTTCCGTCAGCGTCCTCTTAAGTTTTTCACTTCCTTCGAAAACCGTGACGCGACTACCCAGGTGCAAAAGGAAGAAATTTCAACCGCGGATCAAGTGTTGGCTAGCGCCCAGGGGATTTGCGAAGGCCGTTTTGATCTACTCGGCTTGAAAGGATTGCAGTTTGGTACTCCACCGCAGTGGAATCTCGAGCCGGTGTTAGACAAACAGACACCGCAAATCCACTGGAGTAAGCTTGACTATCTGGATGCCCGGCTCGCAGGTGACAAGAAAATAATCTGGGAGTTGAATCGACATCAGTACTTCATGATTCTGGGCCGTGCGTACTGGTTGACCGGCGATGAAAAATATTCTGAAGTGTTTGCCGAGCACCTCGAGTCCTGGTTGGACCAGAATACGCCAAAACTGGGAATCAACTGGGCCAGTAGTCTGGAAGTTTCGTTCCGCGCTATTTCGTGGTTATGGTCGTTCCATTTTTTCCGGCATTCTCCAAAGCTAAATTCAGCTTTGTTTTCTCGAGCCCTTAAGTACCTCTACCTTCATGGGCGACACTTGGAGACTTATCTTTCAACTTACTTTAGTCCAAACACCCATCTGACTGGTGAAGCTCTTGGTCTGTACTACCTCGCGACTGTCTTTCCGGAATTTTCCGATGCACAGCGCTGGAAAACTCTCGGTAGAAAGATTCTCCTCGACCAGCTGCCGATTCACGTTCAGCAGGACGGAGTCTACTTTGAACAGTCGAGTTACTATCATCGATATACAAGCGATTTTTACCTGCACTTTTTACTGCTCTCACGTTTGAACCAAGAATCCGAATCACCTTTGTTGCTGACATCCCTTGAGAAGCTACTCGAGCATCTAATGTACATCACGCGACCTGACGGAACTTCGCCGCTGTACGGTGATGACGACGGTGGCCGGTTGGTTATGCTTGCAGAGAATGCTCCAGACGACTTTCGTGCTGCGCTTTCGACCGGCGCGGTCTTGCTCGGTCGACCAGACTTTAAGTTTGTCGCAAACAACTTGAGTGAAGAAACGTTGTGGTTGCTTGGCCCACAAGGGGTTGAGCGTTTTGCCGAGCTTGAGGCGCGCCCACCTGAACTTACTCTTTGACTGTGGTCCTCACGGAACTGCTAATTGCGGTCATGCTCATGCTGACGCTCTCTCGTTTGACCTCGCTGCCAATGGCAAGACCTTGCTCGTTGATCCTGGTACCTACACCTACACCGGATCCAAAGAATTACGTGACTCGTTCAGGAGTTCTTCGGCCCACAACACCTTGACGATTGATGGTGAGTCGTCGTCGATTTCAGAAGGTCCATTTTCGTGGAAAACCATTTCCCGTTGTGAAGCGCAGTCATGGATTGAGAGTCCTCATTTTGACTACGCTGAGGGAACTCATGATGGTTACTCCAGCCGGCCATCACCGGCAGCTCATACCCGATCGATTTTGTTCCTGAAAAAGGAATACTGGGTAGTTTGCGATAGGGTGAAGGCAACCGGAACAGCGCGACTGGATGTGAATTTTCACTTCTCCAGCGACAGCGAGCCATGTGCCAGCAGGCAGCAAAACGGTGAGGTTCGCATTGTTGAGAACAAAAAAAGTAACCTCGAATTAGCAGTTTTTGGCTCTGCGGGGGATTGGAAACAGGAAGAAAGCTTCGTTTCGAACTGTTATGCCCAAAAGAGCCCATCGACGACGTGGGTTTTTTCAACGACGGTGGATTCCGGCGAGACGACGCTGGTAACTCTCCTACTGCCATTTGCGGAGTTTCCCAATAATGCGCGGAGAATTGAGTCAAGAGGCGGCCTGGCGCTTGAAATCGCAAGCGAGAAATGGACTGACTTTTTGCTACTTCGAAAGGAGAAGTTGGTCGAAACGAGTAAACTAAGGTCGGACTTTGACCTGTTATGGGCAAGGTTCCTTACTGGCGACACGAAATCCCCGGCGAAAGTTGTTGGCATTGGCGGCGCCAATGTAGACGTGAACGGGGAAAATATCGTTAAACTCAAGAAGAACTCAGCAGGCGTATATGCAGAGTCAGGCGCGGACGGCTTATATCGAATCGAATTGAGTAGTTAATGTGCGGAATAAACGGGATAGCTTTATCAACTAAGTCAGGCAGGATGCTTGACCGAGGCGTCCTCGAGCAGATGCGCGACGTGATTGCGCATCGAGGTCCGGACGACTCGGGTGTTTTCATTGACGGTCGCGTGGGACTGGGCCATCGACGTTTGAGCATTGTTGACGTGGCGTCAGGTCATCAACCGATGACTAACGAAGACGGGTCGTTACGCATCACGTACAACGGCGAAATCTACAACCACGCTGATTACCGTGCTGAACTGGAAAGCAAGGGTCACGTTTACCAAACGCACTGCGATACCGAAACGATTCTTCACCTATACGAAGAACATGGACCGCGTTGCGTCGAACACCTGCGCGGAATGTTTGCTTTCGCGATTTGGGATAAGCGATCTCAAGAGTTATTCGTCGCACGCGACCGTTTAGGGGTCAAACCGGTCTACTACGTCTTTACCGAAGATGGCTGTCTTTATTTTGGCTCGGAAATCAAGACCCTTCTGAAAGCCGGAGCCATCAGGCCGCAACTCAACTACTCGGCCCTACCCGATTACTTAGCCAACCACGCGACCTCAGGTGAGGACACCCTTTTTGTCGGTGTGAAGAGGTTGCTTCCCGGACATGTGCTCGTCTGGAAAGATGGTCAGATCGAAATTAAGCGCTATTGGGACGTGAGTTTTGCAGGACAAGGGGATGGGGGCCGCAGTGATGAGCAGTGTATTTCGGAGTGGTACGAACTCTTTCGCGAGTCAGTACGGCTGAGACTGATGGCTGATGTGCCGCTCGGAATGTTTTTGTCTGGAGGAATTGATTCTTCTGCAATCGCAGCGGTGATGAGCCAGATGGTCTCCGAGCCCATCAAGACCTTCTCGGTTGCTTTCAAAGAACGTGAAGCGAACGAACTTGAGTACGCACGAATAGTTGCCGAAGCGTTCAAGACAAACCATCACGAAGTGGTAGTCAGTCCCGAAGCGTTTTTTGAGGCGCTGCCAAAACTGGTCTGGCATGAAGATGAGCCGCTGGCCCATCCGTCAAGTGTCGCACTTTACTTTGTTTCGAGGCTCGCTGCGGATCACGTAAAAGTGGTGCTGACCGGTGAAGGCAGCGATGAGATGTTGGCTGGCTACGGGCGTTATCGAAAGACTATCCTGAATCTTGCTCTTGGTGCTCGTTATCATCAGTTGACGCCCCTATGGGTTCAGAGTCTCGTGAAGAAGCAGATCTCTTTGACTCCCGGACCGCGACTGCGACAGAAAATATCGCGAACGTTTTTGAATGTTCCGCCTGATCTGGAGAGCATTTACTTCGACAACTTTGCCGTCTTCTCGCGAGCGATGCAGCCAGCCCTACTGTCGGGGAGCACACTTGAAAAGGTCGGTACTATTGACCCGTACTATCGTCTGCGCTCATTGCTCGAGAACACCGACGCCGTCTCGTTTCTCGATCGACTGCTCTACGCCGATACGAAGACTTACCTGCATGAATTGTTAATGAAGCAGGATCAAATGAGTATGGCGACTTCGATCGAAAGTCGAGTGCCGTTTTTGGATCATAAGTTAGTAGAGTTCACTGCGAAGCTTCCCGAGCGCCTCAAGCTTCGCGGCAGTACGACGAAATATATCCTGCGAGAAAGTATGAAGGGTCTGCTCCCGGATACCATTCTCAACCGACCGAAGATGGGTTTTCCAGTTCCTATTGGGAGTTGGTTTCGAGGAGCGTACAGGTCAGTTGTCGACGAGTATGTCCTGAGTGACCGCGCGCTGAGTCGAGGCATCTTTGATCCGGCTTACGTTAAAACTTTAGTGCACCGACACCAGGTAGTTGGTGAGGACCATTCGGAACGGCTTTGGAGTCTGGTGAATTTTGAAATGTGGCAACGGCAATTCCTCGATCAGGAAGAATCCGATTTCGGTACTTCATTAACTGAAGCGATGGCCTTAACTAGTTGATCGAATTTTAGGAGGTAATGTGGGAATCATTGGTGGTTCGGTTGGCTATAAACTCTTGCGGCGATTGGACAAGGTGTCGCCCGGTAATGAGATCAGTACGGCCTACGATGGGCTCAGTAAGATGGAAGTACTTTTTGGCCCCGAGATCTGGAAGGAGTTGACTAATAAGACGGTGATCGACTTCGGATGTGAGGATGGAGTCGAGACAATCGACATGGCGCGCCATGGAGTTGGGAAAGTAATTGGTCTGGATATACGAGAAGATGCTCTGGCAAGAGGCAGGGCCGCTGCTAAAGAAGCTGGATTGGCTGATCGTTGTATTTTTACAACTGAAGTAACAGAGAAAGCTGATGTCGTCGTCAGTCTTGATGCCTTCGAACATTTTTCAGATCCGGCTGCCATGCTGCGAGTTATGCGCGGTCTCTTGAAAGACGATGGGTATGTCCTTAGTTGTTTTGGACCAACGTGGTATCACCCATTAGGCGGTCACGGGTTTTCGATTTTCCCCTGGGCGCATCTTGTTTTCAGCGAACCAGTCTTGATGCGTTGGCACCGTGAGAAATANNNNAAATACGGAAGCAACGCTCACCATTTTGAAGAAGTTGCCGGCGGGTTAAATCAGCTGACTTTGAGTCAATTCGAAAAGCTAATTGCTGAAAGCGACTTCCGATTCGAAAGTTATGCGGAGGTGCCGATTCGAAAACTCCGATTCATGGCAAACAAGCTCACTCGCGAGTTCACAACAGCCGTTGTCCGGTGCAGGTTGGTGCCCCACAACAAAAATGGACGTTGATTGCACATACTCTGGATAAAAACAGAATTACTTCATCCAGTTGATAAGGGCGGAAAGATCCGTACTTACAACATGCTCAAAGAGTTGAGACGGGATCATCAGGTTACCTATCTCACTCTCGACGATGGCTCGGCTGATCAATCAGCTCGCTCGGCTGCATCGGAGTACTGCCACGAGCTAATCTGCGTTCCGCATAAACACAGGGAAAAGTTCAGCGCCGGCTTCTATGCAGAGCTTGCTATGAACCTGGTTACGTCCGCGCCTTATGCGGTGAAGAAGTACTACTCGCGTGAAATGCGAGACCAGGTAAATACCCTCGTTAACGCGCGCAAATTCGATCTGGTAGTGTGCGACTTTCTTGCGCCTGCACTCAATGTCCCCGAGAAGCTTTGTTGCCCTGCAGTCCTCTTTCAACACAACGTCGAAGCGATGATCTGGAAAAGACACTACGAAGTACAGTCACATCCGGTAAAGAAGGCTTACCTGAAGACGCAGTGGCAGAAGATGTTCAAGTTTGAACAGGCGATGTGTCGTAGATTTGATTCGGTTATTTCGGTGTCGCGCGAAGACAGTGAAACCATGCAGGACGAGTATGGAATACCTAAAGTCTTCGACGTGCCCACTGGTGTCGATACAGAGTTCTTCCGGCCGAGCGGAACTGTTGAAAAAGATCCATTCAATCTTGTGTTTACCGGTTCAATGGACTGGCTGCCAAACGAAGACGGCATTCGATTTTTCACCGAGCAAGTACTGCCAAAGGTTAAGGCGTTATTACCCGACGTTACTCTTACAGTGGTTGGTCGAAGTCCGTACCAAAGCTTGATCGAATTGAGTAAGAATGATCCGTCGATCATAGTTACTGGACGTGTTGATGACGTGCGTCCCTACATGGAACGCGCAAGCGCTTATGTCGTGCCGTTGCGCGTCGGCGGCGGTACCAGGCTAAAGATCTACGAAGGGATGGCTATGGAAAAGCCGATCATCTCGACGTCGATTGGCGCTGAAGGCTTGCCTCTGAAGGATGGCGAACACCTGTTATTGGCTGACGATGCCGAAAAGTTCGCCCAGTCGATTGTGAGGGTGTTGACCGACAAAACATTGGCAAATGATCTGGCCCAGGCGTCTGCTTTGGAAGTAAGAGAGAAATTTGCCTGGGCGAATGTCGCGAATAGTTTTGCGTCGATTTGCGAACATGTTATTCAACAACACAGGTGTGCGACGATGACTTCGAAGGCGACACTTTCAGTAAACGCAGCGCTTTGAGAACCCTCTCATCAGATGATCACTTCCGATCCAACTTCCATAAAAATTGGTAAGCAATCTAGTGAGCGTCGAGATCAAGAGATGGTTTCGGTGGTTATTCCTTGTTACAACGAAGAGAGATTCATCGATAAGGCGTTACGTCAACTAGCGGATCAGTATGACGCGAAGTATTACGAGATAATTGTTGTGGATGGACAATCGGAAGATCGGACCCGGGAAGTGATTGCGCAGTTTATGTCTGAGCACCCACAACTTTCAGTGTTCGTCGTCGAGAATCCAGCACGCAATATTCCGACGGCCCTCAACCTTGGCGTCGCGACGGCTCGTGGCAACATCGTAGCGCGCATGGACGCTCATGCTGTCCCGTCATCTGGTTACGTACGGCGTTGTGTCGAAGTACTCCAGAAGTCCGACGTTGGTGTTGTGGGCATGCCTTGTCATGTACAACCCGGTGCGAATACTTTGATGGCTAAGGCAGTTGCGCAAGCCGTGTCACATTCGTTCGGGATTGGTGACGCGAGCTATCGATTGCAGAAGGGTGGCGCGCTGCAGGAATCGGTTGACACCGTAGCTTTTGCCTGTTTCCGGAAGGAACTTTGGGTGGAACTCGGCGGCTTCGATGAGTCGCTCTTAACGAACGAAGATTACGACTTTAACTATCGGGTTCGCAGGAGTGGTCGTGAAGTTTTGTTGGATCGCTCCGGTCATTGCGACTATTTTGCGCGTTCGACTCTAAAGGGGTTGGCTGCTCAATACCTGCGCTATGGCGGTTGGAAAGCGGAAATGGTCCGGCGACGTCCCGGTTCGATCAAATTGCGCCATCTCGTGGCGCCGACTTTTGTTATTTCTCTTGTCGTATTGAGCCTGCTTGGATTTTTTTGGCAGGTCGGATGGTGGTTGTTGGCCGTCGAGTTGGTCTTCTATTTTTCTATTGCGCTTTTCGCCGGCAGCCAGGCAACACGTAAAGCGAAAGAAAGTTGGGCCATGATCATGCTCATGCCTGTTGTTTTTGCGACTATTCACCTTACGTGGGGTAGTAGTTTCCTCTTAAGCTTGTCCGGTTTGCGTAGCAAGCCGTAACGTGAAGCTGAGGCGACTTCAGTTAGTTTAATTAGAAAACTGTGGAAGGTTTAGATTAACGATATGCGATTGAGTGTCTTTGGCCTTGGCTACGTGGGTTGTGTTTCTGCTGCCTGCTTTGCGAAAGAAGGGCACGACGTTATTGGCGTCGATGTCAATACACAGAAGGTTGGGATCATCAATGCCGGAAATAGCCCAATAGTCGAAAACGGCATTGGAGAACTCATGCAAGAAGTTGTTGCGTCTCGAAAGCTGCGCGCAACAACTGACTCTGCGGAAGGAGTGTTGGAGTCAGACATTTCATTAGTTTGCGTGGGGACTCCAAGTAACACGAATGGAAGTCTCGACCTGCGGTACATCACACGCGTCTGCGAAGAGATTGGGGCCGCTTTTAAAACCAAAGCAGAACGTCACGTTGTTATTGTTCGTAGCACAATGCTGCCTGGAACAATCGAAAACACAGTCATCCCCGCGCTTGAAGAATACTCGGAAAAGAAGGCCGGCAAAGATTTTGGCGTTTGCATCAATCCGGAGTTT
>QHXL01000423.1:5056-5511 GCA_003222935.1 Acidobacteriota bacterium | reverse complement strand
CCCGTGAAAGTCTCGTGCTGTTGAAGAACGACAAGAACGTGTTGCCCTTGAGCAAACAGCTGAGGTCGATTGCCGTAATTGGTCCTAACGCTGACGACGAAGGTCTGACACAGTATCGCTATGGACCTTCAGCCGTGAAAAGTGTCACGGTCCGCGAGGGTATTCAGAAGCTTCTCGGTAGTGGCGTGACGGTTAACTATGCGAAAGGTTGTGAAGTTGTCAGTGCGCATTGGCCGGAGACAGAGGTCTTGCCGGAGCCAATTACGAAGGAAGAACAAAACAAGATAGATGAAGCTGTCGAGGCTGCAAAGAAGTCGGACGTGGCCGTGGTTGTACTCGGCGATTCAGACAAAACCGTGGGTGAGAGTGCGAGCCGGACAAGTTTGGATCTTCCCGGGCGCCAGTTGGAACTGGTCCAGGCGGTCTATGCAGTTGGGAAACCTGTGATTGTCGTG
>QHXL01000423.1:3079-5035 GCA_003222935.1 Acidobacteriota bacterium | reverse complement strand
GTTGTTGAATGGACGCCCGATGAGCGTCAACTGGGTGAACAAGTATGTACCAGGAATAATTGAAGGGTGGTTTCCCGGCGCGCACGGTGGGACCGCTATCGCCGAAGTGCTTTTTGGCGACTACAACCCGGGTGGCAAGTTGACCATGACGTTTCCCAGGACGGTGGGCCAAATTCCTTTCAACTTTCCAACAAAGCCTAACGCGCAGTGGGAAGGTGAGAAGTCGCGAGTCAACGGCGCGCTCTACTACTTTGGTCACGGTCTCAGTTATACGACCTTTGCCTACAGCAACTTGAAAATCACGCCGACCAGACAAACGTCGACCGGCGAAATCAACGTCACGGTTGATATACAAAACACCGGTACGAGGGAAGGTGTGGAGATCGTTCAACTCTACACCCGTGACTTAGTGAGCAGTGTCACAACGTACGAAAAGAATCTGCGTGGATTTCAGCGAGTGAATTTGAAGCCGGCCGAAACTAAGACGATCACGTTTACGTTAACTCCCGCTGATCTGGGTCTGTGGAATAGAAGCATGAAATTCGTCGTCGAGCCCGGGATGTTTCGCGTAATGATTGGCTCCTCGTCGGAAGACATTCGTCTGCGCAGTGATTTTGAAATCGTCACCAATCCTCGCTAGTAAATACCGCATTTCAGCAGAAGTTTCTTGACGCACCCCGCTCAACTCTCTAAAATCCGTTACCGCTAACGAAACATTAATTGGAACAAGAGTAGATCGCTGGCGAGTGCAAGTTGGGAAGGGGGCAAGCGGCTCATAGGGCGTCTTGAGATTGTGATTCCGAGCGCGCCCCCGCTGCTTTGGAGCTCCTAAACTCATGGGGGTATTTCTTGATCACGCCAGCGGGGGCACGCTCCGTACCACTAAACTGAGCCGCCCTAACTGCCGCTGCCCCCTTCCCAACTTGCAATAGCTAGCGTTCGACTCGGTACTTCTTTAAGCATCTTTCCGAGATCACAAAAACAGTCTTGCCAGTTCACCGAACGCTCGAAGTGTGCGTACAAACACAGCCAGGAGAACAGCACGAGATGAACAGACGTAGCTATCTCGCACTGATGGGCGCGGCCGCCGGCGCCATCGCCGCCAACCCGAAATTCGATCTTGTTTCTGCGCAGGAACAGCGACCGGTCGATCCGGGTGTGCCGACTACCTCGACCGTTGAGGATCGCACGCGGAGAATGAAGTGGTGGCATGAAGCGAAGTTTGGAATGTTCATTCATTGGGGGTTGTACAGCACGCTGGGCCGCCATGAGTGGGTGATGGAGAACGAGGGTATTCCGGCGAAGGAGTATGAGGCTTATGCCGACGCGTTTAAGCCCAGGCCAAACGCCGCGCGAGATTGGGCGCGCCTGGCCCGACGCGCGGGAATGAAATACATGGTGATGACAACCAAACACCATGAGGGCTTTTGTCTCTTCGATTCAAAGTTAACTAACTACTGTGCGACCAAGCGTGGCCCGCAGCGTGATCTTGTTCGTGAGTATGTTGATGCAGCTCGTGCGGAGGGTTTGCGTTTTGGTTTCTACTACTCGTTGATGGATTGGCATCATCCCGATGGTGCGACGTGTATGAAGGACGAAGCAGCGCGACGCCGCTTCGTCGATTACATTCACGGGCAGGTGAAGGAGTTGATGACAAACTACGGCAAGGTTGATGTTCTTTGGTACGACGTGCCGTGGCCACTTGATGCAAAAGGCTGGGAGTCGGTTGAGATGAATACGATGGTGAGGAAGCTGCAGCCAGACATCATCATCAACAACCGTTCAAAGATTCCCGAAGACTTCGACACCCCCGAACAACGTATCGAAGCTTCGGCGAATCGCCCGTGGGAATCGTGTATGACACTCAACGATAGTTGGGGTTATCACGTCTCCGATCGCAACTGGAAAAGCCCAACGACAGTAATTCGCAACCTCATTACCTGTGCACGTGACGGC